>WRCU01000033.1 GCA_009783805.1 Oscillospiraceae bacterium | reverse complement strand
CGATGTCGAGCAGGAGCGACTGTATCTTCTCCTCCTCCGCCTTGATGGCGAAGCCCGCCTTGGCGGTCGTGATGATGCTGCTCGAGACCTTGACGACTTTTTGGGTGGCGTCCGTCAGTTTTTGCTTCACGTTGTCGACGACCTTGTTGTCCTTCACCAGATCGACCTCCCCTTATACGCGCTTTTATATGCATCCCTTTAGTTTTCGCCCCAAGCCGGGGGCGCGTCGGCGGACCCGGCCCATGGCGGCCCGCGGTCACGTCAGACTATACCAAACATGGGCGGTCGGCGCAACCCGCGCGTAGGGCCCATTTGGCTAGGCCCGCGCGGGATGCTAGAATGGTCGGGGGTGTTCACCATGCCAGACGGCAAGGGCAAGGCCTTGGCAATGCCATACATCGCCGCAGCCATCCTGCTGACGGCGGCCATCGCCCTACCGTCATGCGCGGGGCCGGCGGACGGCGGGCCCATGCGCGTGAGCGTGGCGGCGATCAAGGGCCCCTCCGCGATAGGTATGGCCCTGTTCCTCGACGGGGCGGCTGAAGGCTATGACTGCGAGGTCTACACGACGGCCGACGAGGTCGTCCCGAGGCTGGCCAAAGGCGAGCTGGACATAGCCGCGGTCCCGGCAAACCTCTCGTCCATCCTGTACGCCAACACGGAGGGCGGGGTCAGGGTGATTGCGATCGGCACGATGGGGATGACGTACGTGGTCGAGCGCGGCGACTCCGTCAGGTCCTTGGCCGACCTCCGCGGCAAGGTCGTGTACGCCGGCTTCAAGGGCAAGTCCCCCGAGTTCGACTTATACCATATACTGATGGGGAACGGCATCGACCCCGAGGGCGACCTGACCATAGAATGGAAGTCGGAGCATTCGGAGTGCGTGGCGGCCCTGTCGGCCGTGGACGGCGCGGTGGCCGTGCTGCCGCAGCCTTTCGCGGCGGCCGCGCTCATGGCGGATGGGGAGGCTAGGATAGCCGTCGACCTGAACGCCGAATGGGATAAGCTGCAGTCGGCGTCGGGCGCCCCTTTCCCGCTGGTCACGGGGGTCGTCGTCGTCCGGGCGGGGTTCGCGGACGAATGGCCTGAGCTGGTTTCCGAATTCCTCGACCTATATAAAGAGTCGGTACGGATGGTGGCCTCCGACCCGGGATGGGCGGCCGCGGCGGTGGCCGCGAAGGGCGTGTTCCCGGAAGACCTGGCCTTGGCCGCGATCCCCCTATGCAACGTCACGTTCGTCGAGGGGTCGGAGATGAAGGAAGGGCTCGGCGGGTACCTCGGCATCCTATATAGGCTGAACCCCCAATCAATCGGCGGAGCGTTGCCTGGCGATGACTTCTATCACATCCGATAGGCAAGGGCGCGCGGTGAAGGCATGGGCCGTGGCCGCGTGGCTGCTCATCTGGCATGGGCTGAGCGCGTACGTCGGCCAGGGGATCATACTCCCCTCCCCCGCATCGGTGGCCGAGAGGCTGGTGGGCCTCGCGTCCGAGCCTTCCTATTGGTTTTCGGTCCTCTTCTCCCTGTCGCGCATCGTCGCCGGGTTCGTCCTGGCCTCCGCCATCGGCGTCGCGGCGGCCTCCCTCTCGTCGTGGAGGCGGCGCGTCGGCGACTTCCTGGCCCCCGCCATCGCCGCGGTGAAGTCCACCCCAGTGGCCTCGGTGACCGTCCTTGCCCTCCTATGGATCCCCTCCCGAAACCTGTCGGTCTTCGTCTCATTCGTGACCGTCTTCCCGATCGTCTACTCCAACGTCCGCAAAGGCCTAAGCGAAACCGATTCCAAGCTGCTGGAGATGGCCTGGGTTTTCAGCATGCCCGCCCGCCGCAAGGCGACGTACATATACCTGCCTCAAACGCTGCCATACTACCAGGCCGCCTGCCTCGCGGGCTTAGGCATGTGCTGGAAGGCCGGGGTGGCCGCCGAGGTCATCGGCCTGCCGGACGGGTCCGTCGGCGAGAGGCTGTACCTGGCCAAGCTGTACTTCGCCACGCCCGACATGTTCGCCTGGACGTTGACGGTCATAGCCGCCAGCGTGGCGTTCGAGAGGCTGTTCATGGCTTTGGTGCGGCTGCTGGCCGCGAAGGTCGGCGGGGCCGGGAAGGCGGCGGCATGACGGGCCTGGGGCTATGCGGCGTATGCAAGTCATACGGGGGGAACGCGGTGCTTAGCGGCTTTACGGGGGCGTACGGCGCCGGGGAGGCCCATTGCCTGATGGGCCCGTCGGGCGTGGGCAAGACGACGCTCCTACGGATCATGATGGGCCTGGAGCTTCCCGACCGCGGCGAGGTGGTCGGGTTCGGCGGCCTAAAAAAGAGCGCCGTATTCCAGGAGGACAGGCTCCTGGAAGGCCTAAGCGCGGCCGCGAACGTCTCCGCCGCGTGCCGCAGGCCGCCGGGCGCCGGGGCCGTCATGGAGTCGCTGGCCGCGGTAGGCATCGGCCCCGATTCGTGCTCCCAGCCCGTTCGGAGCATGAGCGGCGGGCAAAGGCGGCGGGTGGCCATAGTCAGGGCCCTGGAGGCGGAGTACGACGCGCTCTTCCTAGACGAGCCCTTCAAGGGGTTGGACGAGGCCACGAAGGCCATGGCGCTAAGGTACGTGAGGGCGCGCTCCGCGGGGCGGACGGTCTTCCTCGTGACCCACGACGAATCCGAGTGCGTCGCCATGGGCGGCACCGTCACCTACCTGTCGCCGCCGCCCGGCGCGGGAGGTTGCGGGAATGTGAGGCGGGCCGGCAGCGGCCGGCCGTGGGGGTCCAAACAATGCTGAGGCTGGTCCTGGGCCGAGCGGGCAGCGGCAAGAGCCATTTCTGCCACGAGGAGGTCGCATCCCTTTGCGGCCGCGATGACCTGCCCTTGATTTTACTCGTCCCGGAGCAGTACACGCTGGAGGCGGAGCGCAGGCTCATCAAGCACGTCGGCATGGGCGGCATCATGCAGGCCGAGGTCGTCAGCTTCAGCGGGTTGGCCGAGAGGGCCGCCGCCTCGCTCGGTGGGACCCGCGTATCGCCCATGGACGGCGCCGGGAAGGCGATGGCCCTGACGCACGTAATGACGGGGTGCGCGGGGCGGCTGAAGGTATTGGGCAACCGGCAGGCAGGCCCCGGGATGGTATCGTCGCTGTCCGACGCCATAGGGGAGCTAAAGAGGGGCGGAGCCGACTCCGAAAGGCTCAGCCTAGCCATCGGGCGGATGGATGCCGAGGGCAGGGAAGGAGACGCCTCAGCGGGCAAGCTGGCCGACCTCGCCTTGGTCATGGCGGGCTACGAATCGTTCCTGGCCGAGCGCGGCCTGCGCGACGGCGACGACGCGCTGACTGCCCTATGCTCGCTTATGCACGAGTACGACCATATAGTCGGCGCCCGCATATGGGTGGACGGCTTCGCCTCATTCACGGGCCGGGAGCTGGAGTTTATCGGTAAGGCCCTTTCATACGCCCATTCCGTCACCGTTACCCTGTGCCTGGACGAGGGGGGGGCCGCCTCCGAGGACGAGTACGGCCTGTTCCGCGCGACGGCCGCCACGTTCGGCGCGCTGCGGGCCATGGCCAGGCAAGGCGGCGGGGAAGCCGCCGTGATCGCATTGCCGGAGGATGGCGGGGTTCCGCACAGGTTCAGGTCCTCGTCGGCGTTGGCCCACCTGGAGGCCTACGCCTTCGCGTATCCCGCCGAACCTTACGGGGGCGCGAACGACGCGGTGGCGGTCATGGAGTGCGGGGACGCCTACGACGAAGTGGCCCAAGTCGCCAAGGCGGCGTCGGCCATGGCGATGCGGGGCGGACTTTCCTACGGCGACATGGCGGTGGTGTGCAGGGACCTCTCCATGTACCGGCACATAATCCCGGCGGTCTTCGGGAAGTACGGCATACCCGCGTTCATGGACGCGAGGCGCCCGGTGGCCGGCCACCCGATTGCCATGGCGATATCGTCGGCCGTGGACGTCGCCGTAGGCGGGTTCGCGGCGAACGCCGTTTTGGACTACGTGAAGGCCGGCTATTCCGGCATATCGCAGGATGACGCCGACCTCCTGGAGAACCACGCGCTGGCGCATGGGATAAACGGCAGGGGCTGGACGTCCTCCCGGATATGGTCGCGCAGCCTGGGGGTCAGCCCCGTCCGCACCGACGTCATGGACCCGGACGGTGACGACGCCTGCCCGGAGCCGGCCGGCGCGGAGGAGGGCGCGGGCTTGGGCCAAGGCCGCGAAGGCGCCGCCGCCGACCGCGCGGGCCTAAGCCCAGCCAGGGCGCGCAGGCTGTCGGAGGCCCGCCTCAAGGTGGTGAGGCCATTGATGAGGCTCCGCTCGAAGGTCAGGGGAAGGCAGACCCCAAAGGCCTTCTGCTCCGCGCTGTATGGCTTCGTCACCGAGATAGGGTTGCCCGAGGCGGTCGCACCGACCCTTGGGGACGACAGGCCGGAGGACGCGGAGTCGGCGCTCGAGGGCGCGCAGGTCTACGGCTGCGCCATCGGCTTCATGGATAGGCTGGTCGAGCTGTTCGAAGGGCGCGTGGCCGAGGGCGCGGGCTTCTACCGCGACATGCTGCGCATGGCCTTCGGCGCCATGACCGCCGGGGTCATACCCGCCTCCACGCACATGGTTTCAGTCGGCGAGATAAGGCGGACCAGGGTCACCGACCTGAAGGCGCTGTTCGTCCTAGGCGTGAACGAAGGCGTCTTCCCGGCCGTCCACAAGGAAGGCGGGCTGCTGGCCGACGCCGACAGGCGCCGCCTGGCCGAGGCGGGCGTCGCGCTCGAAGGCGACTCCAGGGCGAAGGCTTTCGAGGAGCGTTTCTTGGCGTACGCGACCCTATGCCTGCCTAAGGAACGTTTGGTCCTTAGCTACCATACCCTAGGCACCGACGGCTCCCCAAAGGCGCCCTCCCACATCGTGGCCGCCATCCGCGGGGCGTTCGGCCCGTGCCCCCCGCCGAGGCCGGGACGCGATGCGGGGACCGGGACGTATGGGGCCATGCTGGACGGCGAGTACTACGTTTCCACCCCCCCCACCGCGGCCGATGCCTACGCCAGGCTGCGATCCGAAATGGCGCGCGGCCCCGGCGCGCCGATCCGGGTAAGGGCGCTGCATGAGGCGCTGTATAGGCGTTCCATGGCGGACGCGAGGCTGTCGGGCAGGTTGGGGGCCGTCGCGGCCTTCGGGGCCCCGCTCGGGTACACGGCCGGCAAGGCCGGCATATCCCCCAGGAACGCCAGGCGGCTGTTCGGCGACGTCCTCAGTGCGAGCGTGTCCTCGGTGGAGGACTACGCCTCGTGCCCCTACCGTTTTTTCGCTTCCAAAGGGCTGCGCCTGAAGGAGAGGGACGTCTACTCCGTCACCCTGCCCGAGCTGGGCATAATCCTGCACGACTTGATCGACGGCTTCGTCAAGGCGATGCGCGCCGACGGGTTGGATTGGGATGCCGTCGGACCCGGTTACGCTGACGGCGTCCTAAGGGAGGTCGCAGACGGCCTGCTGGCTTCGCGCGGCGGAAAGGCGATCGCGTCGACGGCCACGGGGCTGTGGGTTACGGAGCGCATCCGCGAGGCCGCCCTACGCTCGGTGGACGCGATATGCGGCCAAATGAGGCGGGGCCGCTTCAGGCAGACCGACAGCGAGGTGACGTACGGCGAGGGGGGCGACTACCCGCCCCTGGTCATAAAGGCCGGCGGCAGGACCGTCTCATTGAGCGGGAGGATAGACAGGATAGACAGGATGGCCGGCGACGACGGCTCGACGTACATCAGGGTGATCGACTACAAGTCCGGGGCCGCCGGCTTCGACCTCAGCGAGGCATGCGCGGGTATGCGCCTGCAGCTTCCCATATACCTCCTCGCGGCCCTGACCAACAACCCCGGGGCCTTGCCGGCGGCGGTCCTATATTTCAAGGCCCATGACCCGGTGACGGACTGCGGGGACTCGATGCCGCGGATGGGGGCCGACGATGGCGCCGGTTTTAGGCTGGAGGGCAAGGCCGCGGAGCGAAGGCGGGCGGAGACCCGCATGTCCGGCCTGGACTGCGACGAGCCGGAGATCATCCTGGCGATGGACCAGGACGCGGTGGGGCAAAGGATGAGCCTCCCCGCATATGTCAGGAAGGATGGGGCCGCGCCCATGGGCGACGCCGTCCCCCGCGGCCACCTGCTCAATCTGTGCTCATACGCCGCGTCCGCCGTCTCCAAGGCGGCCCTCGGCATATACGGCGGCGAGTTCGGCGCCACGCCCATGCGCGACAAGGGCCGGACCGCATGCGGCAACTGCCCGTACCCGACCTTGTGCGGCTTCGTCCCGCCCCCAGACGGCGACGGCGCGTACCGCGACGTGAGGCGGATGGGACGGGCGGAGGCCTGGGACCGCATCAACGCCCATTTGGGCGCGGGGGGTGGCGAATCTGACGAATGACCGGACGCCCAAGGCGGTCAGCTGGTCGCCGGAGCAAAGGGAGGCCATCCATGCCGCCTCCCCGCAGATAGTCGTCTCCGCCGCGGCGGGCTCGGGCAAGACCTCCGTCCTGGTTGAGCGCGCCGTTTGCATGGCCATGGGCGGGGCCTGCGACATCGACGAGCTGCTCATAATCACCTTCACCAACAACGCCGCGGCGGAGATGAGGGAGCGGATACGCGGGAAGCTGCTGGGGATCGTCCGCTCGCCCGAGGGATCGGCCTACGCCGGGTCCGGCGGGTACGCCCAGGCTAGGCGCAGGGCCGAAAGGCAGGCCATCCTGCTCGAGCGGTCGTCCATAATGACGATCCACTCCTTCTGCCTGAGCGTCATCCGCGGGAACCCCCACCTGACGGACCGCGACCCGGGCTTCAGGGTATGCGATGAGGCGGAGTCCGAC
Source organism: Oscillospiraceae bacterium (assembly GCA_009783805.1). GTDB lineage: Bacteria > Bacillota > Clostridia > WRCU01 > WRCU01 > WRCU01. Next base: position 3,161 of record WRCU01000033.1, on the reverse strand, counting down.
GCCATCAAGGCGGAGGCGTTCGACGAGGCCATGGAATGGGCCTTCGCGAACGTGGGTGCGATGGGCGGGGCGGCTTTCACCGACTTCGTGAAGGCATATGGGGGCGCCAGGTACGGATCAATGCTGTACGGCCTCGTCGACGACATTCTTAAAGTCGCGTCCACGCAGCCCGACCCCGACGGCTGGCTGGAAGGCTGCCTGAGCATGTCCGGCCCTCCCGGGGTTGGCCAGGGCCGGGCAGAGCCGGAGGGCGCCCCCTACGGTGCGGCGGGTGCCGCCGTCGGTTCGGAAGGCGTCGCCGTCGGCACGGATGACGTCGCCGACGGTACGGATGACGTTGCGATATGGCGGTCGTACCTAATGGACAGGGCCGCCGGTGACCTGGAGGATGCGGCGCGCATGCTGACGGCGATCGCCGAAGACTTCTCGGGGATGCCCGAGATGGGCGGATACCGGTCGGCCGTGGAGGAGGACGCCGCCAAGGTGACGGAGGCCGCGGGGTCCATGAAACGGCGGCCATCGGCCGACGGCGGGATCGCGAGCCAAGTACGGGATGGGGGCCCGACGTTCCGTACCCTGCCCAGGATGCCCAAGGGCGTAAGGGAACGCGAGAGGGCCCTGTTCCAAAGAAGGCGGAACAAGGTAAAGGACCGCGTAAAGGCGATCCTGTCGAGCCCGTTCGTCGGCGACCCGGGCAGGGCCTTGGACGAGGCGCGCCGCGCGTCGGGGTTCACCAAGCTCGCGGTGGGCCTCACCCGGCTATGGGTCGGCGTCTACGACCGGATGAAGCGGGAGCGGAACGTGATGGACTACGGCGACCAGGAGCACGGCTGCATCGGGATCCTCTCGTCGCACCCTTCCGTCGCGGGGTCATACGGCTCGAGGTTCAAGTCCGTCTTCGTCGACGAGTACCAGGATTGCAACCCCATACAGGAGGCCATAATAATGGCCGTGGGCCGGGGCCTCCATGCGGCGGGACCGGGGGCGGCCCCCCCCATCGTCTGCCCGGTCTTCATGGTGGGCGACGTCAAGCAGAGCATATACGGGTTCAGGCAGGCGGAGCCGATGATCTTCGCGGCCAAGGCCGACGCGATCCTCGGCGGCGAGGCGGAAGGCGAGGTCATCCGCATGAATGCGAACTACAGGAGCTCGCCGGCGATCATCGGCTTCGTGAACGACGTCTTCTCGAGGATCATGACCAGGGGCGTCGGCGACGTGGACTACGACGGCACGGACCGGATGCGTCCGGCCACGCCGGACGCCGCGCCCGACGGGGCCGGGTCCGGCGCGGCGCGGGAGGCGGGCGAGGATCGGTTCGGTTGGCCGGTGAGCGTCGTCATCGTCGAGGGCGTCGGGGCCGCCTCCCGCGCCGGAAGGGGCATGCGGGGGGGCGCGTCGGGCGCCTCGGCCGAGCCGGGCGGACCGGGGGGCCAAGGATACGGGGGCGAAACGGGAGCCTTAGGCGATACGGGCGGTATAGGCAGCATCGGCGACCCAGGCCCCTTAGGCGACCCAGGCCCCTTAGGCGACTCAGGCGGACCAAGCGACTCAGGCGGACCAGGCGACTCAGGCGACCCTAGTGGGACGGGCTGGGCGCCCGAGTCGGGCGATGCGGGCGAACATGACCCGGACGACGGGCAGCCTCCGGACGAGGCTGAGCCTCCGGAGCAGATCGAGGTCGAGGCGACGGCGGTCGCGAGGCTGATCGTCAGCGCGATAGACGGCAAGGTGACGGTCACGGACGGGAAGGACGGGTCGCCTAGGCCGGTAAGGCATGGGGACATATGCGTCATCATGCGTTCGGTCAAGGCCAGGGCGGAGGTCTATAGGGCGGTCTTTGGGCGCCACGGCATACCCGCGTCGCAGGAGAGGGGCTCCGACTTCTTCGGCTCGCCGGAGGTCTCGGCGGCCATGTCGCTCCTCAGGTCCTTGGACAACCCCTTGCAGGACATCCCATATGCCTCGTTGATGCGCTCCCCCATCGGCGCCTTCAACGACGACGACCTTTCCGTGCTGGCATCGGGGCGCAGGCCTGACGAAAGCTTCCACGAGGCGGTAAGGAGGGTCGCCGCCGGTTGGGCGCGCATGCCGTCCCAGGGCATGGGGGACCCTATGGCCCTTAAGCTCCTTTCCTTCACCGAAAGGTTCGACGGCTGGCGGAAAAGGCGCGGGGCCATGGGCCTGGGCGCATACGTCTGGTTCCTGCTGGAGGACGCGGGCCTGAACGCCCATGCGGCCGCCGAGGCGGGCAGGGGCAAGGCAAGGTCGAACCTGAACCTCCTGTTCGAGAAGGCGAAGGACTATGAGGAAGGCTACGGCGGGGGGCTCTCGGGCTTCATCCGTCACTTGGACAGGCTCAAGGCCTCCGGCAAGGGCATCGGCGACGGGCTCATGGATGGGGGTCCCGATGGGGCGGTAAGGATAATGAGCGTCCACAAGAGCAAGGGGCTCGAGTTCCCGTACGTCATCATCGCGCATTGCGGATGCTCCTTTAATGAAGGTGACTTGAAAAGGGCCGCCTTGGTCCATGGCGAGATGGGGATCGGCCTGGAGACCTTCGACATGGCCAACATGCTCAAGAGCGGAAACATGGTCAGGGACGCCATCAAGGAGCGCAAACGGGTGGGCATACGGTCCGAGGAGATGCGCATCCTGTACGTCGCCATGACCAGGGCCCAAAGCAGGCTTACGTTGGTCGGGTCCGTGAAGGGCCTCTCCGGCAAGGTCAGCGAGTGGGGCGGCGTCTCGAGGCGCATCTCCGATGCCGCGATGATAGGGTCCCGATGCTTCCTGGACTATGTGATGCCTTGCCTGGTTTCATCGGTGGGATCGGGGCCGGATGGGCGGGCCTCATACGTCCTGCGTCCGTTCGTGCTGGGGGTGGACTCCGATCGGGTGATGGGCGGCTCCTTCGACCCGTTCGGCGCCGGGGGCGCGTTCGGCGCGGTAGGCGGCGGTCCGGATGCGGCGGCCGATGACGCCATTGGAAGGCCCAACGGCCCCGATGGCCTATCCCGCCTTGAATCCGCGCCTAACCCGTCCGCCGCATTCGGCGCCGCGCCCGAACCGGACCCGGATGGGGCGCCCGAACCCGAGCCGGCGGCGATCCCTGAGGCCGAGATCGGTGAGGCGTGCGCCGCCTTGGGCGAAAGGCTGGATTG
>WRCU01000032.1 GCA_009783805.1 Oscillospiraceae bacterium | reverse complement strand
CGTGGAGGAGTACCGAATGGGGTGGGGGAGGCGGCTGTACCTGCTGGCCGAAGGGCGGCTGCTCAACCTGTCCGCGGCCGAGGGCCACCCCGCGGCCGTCATGGATATGAGCTTCGCCAACCAGGCCCTGGGCGCCGAGTATATAATTAAAAATAAGGGAAGGTTGGAAAGCAAGGTCCACGTCCTGCCGAGGGAGGTCGACGCGGAGATAGCCAGGCTGAAGCTGGCGACCATGGGCATAGAAATAGACGGCCTCAGCGCCGCGCAGGCGGCCTACAACGAGTCATGGAAGGGCGGGACGTGACGCGCCGCGCCGCGGCCCCGCCCGCGCCTCACTCATCCACGGGCATGAGCTTGATGTCGTCCAGCCTCAGCTCGCAGTGGCCCCTCAGCGAGTGGGTCGCCGACTTGTCCATCTTCACCCTGAAGAAGAACTCGCGCGCCTTCTTGGCGTCGCCGGCCTTCAGGTAAAGCTCGGCTATCATCACGCTCACCTGCTGCATCTGCTTGGAATCCACTATGTTGATGTTCTCGTATACGAAGAGGTACGACTCCAGGGCCTTCCGGGAGAAGGCCTCCTCCATCGCGGCGTCCCCGCAGTCGCCGTAGAGGCGCCACAGTTTTTGGCTCAGCCGCGCCACTATCAGGCGGTAGTGCAGGAAGCACTTCGGCGCGCACAGGAGCGCCAGGTAATAGCCCGCGAAGACCGTGAACGGGTCGCGCCTCTGCCCGTCGCTGATGGAGACCTCCCGCTTGATCGCCTTCAGGTCCGCCAGGAACTGTGCGTTGATCTTCCTGCCGGTCTCGAACAGGTTCTCGAAGGCGCTGTACAGGCAGTTGGGGCAGCTGACCACCTCGTAGTGCAGCGGCTCTATGCCTTTGTAGCGTATGCGCAGGTCGGGGTCCGTCGTCAGCCTGATGAGCTTCGAGACCTTGACCTTCATGCTCTTGAAGAGCGTCTTGCAGATCGGGCAGGTGTACTTGATCTCCACCAGATACTCGAACATCGTGTTGTCCATGGGGAACTCGTGGTGCGTGTGGCCTTCGGGGAACAGCAGTGACCTCCCTCCGGGCCTGGCCGCGTCCGCCCTGGCCGGGTCCATGGCGGCCGCGGCCCCCGCGCCCGCCGCCGCGGTAGCCGCCGCCGCCGAGGCCTGTATGGCGGCCACCGCCGACGCCGCGTCCCGCGGGGGGGTGGGTCCCGGCGGCACAACGTATATGCCGGGACCCGCCGGCCCGTCCGGCCCCGCCGAATCGGGCCCCGCCGCGGCGGGTCCGTCCGGGCCGGCGCCCCGCGGGGGCGCGGCGTCCGACGCGCCGTCGGGCTGGCCCGAGGCGCCGTCGGCGGCGTGCGCGGGCATGGCCGGGCCCGGGTGCGCGCGGTCGCCGTGGCCGGACCTGGCCATGCAGGCCCCGCGCCTGCCCGGGGAGTCCGCGGGCCCCTCGGCCGCGTTGACGCAGGCCCTGAGGCAGAACTCCCTTAGGAACTCGCAGGCCAGCTCTGGCTCCGACATGACGAAGCCCGGCAGGTTGTACCTGTTGATGGGCAGCAGGTACGTCTCCTCCAAGGTGACGTAGGTGTACTCGGACGGCTCGTTCAGGAAGGCTATGGACTCGCCGAAGAACCCCCCCTCGGTGAGCTCGGGGAACTCCCTCTCCGAGGGCGTCCCATGGAACTTGTAGACCCCGACCCTGCCCTTGAGGATCACGTACATCGCGCCCTCGGTCACGTTCCCTTCCCGGAGCACGATGACGTTGTAGTTGTGCCTGACCGTGTTGCCGCTGTTGCGTATGACGTGTAGGTCCAGCATGTGGGTTACCGTCCGCGTCTCATTTTATGCGGTGGGCGGGGCCGCCCGCCCTTACGTGTTCCTTACGAACCAGTCCAGCAGGGCCTCGGCCTCGGCGGCCGTGCCGACGTGGGTGTCGTACACGGTCATCTCGGGCCGCAGCGCGCCGTGCATGAGCTTGCACTCGTCCGGGCTCCCCCAGACGGAGATGGCCTTGCCCCTATCCTGGATCTTACGGTACAAGTCTAAAAAATCCTTGTGGTCGCCGTTGCCGTAGCCCGGCACGAAGGCCATGGCGTACAGGCCCTTGGAGGCGATCAGGTCGTCGGTATGGCGCAGGGCCTCGACCCCGTCCCAATGGTAGAAGGTCCTGCCGCCGAAGTATTCCGCCTCCAGCTCCAGGTAGGGCAGAGCGAAGCGCCGGAACATGTCGGTCCCCACCATGCAGGAGAAGTCGCACTGCAGCGTCACCCCATTCGCCGCCGGGAGGCCGTAGCGCCTGAACATCCTTTCGTGTATGCCCCCAAAGACGCCCATCGTCTGCCTCATGGCCTCGTCGACGGTTTCGGGCCTGTCCAGGAGGTCCGTGCAGAGCCTTTCCGCGCCGCGCATCGCGAGCAACAGGTCCATGTTGGAGTGCGTGTCGACCGGGCTGAAGACCATGGCACCCTCCATGGCCTCGGCGCAAGCGTCCATAAAGGCCTGCATGCGCAGCCAGAGCGGGTTATCTTCATCCAAACGTATGGGGAACGCGTCCTCCCAGTCATCGACGAAAGGCTCCGACCACGACGTGTCGCGGGACCCTTCGGTGAACAGCAGCCTCCCCCCGCAGAAGGCGGCTATCTCGTCGCAGCCGAAGCTCAGGTAGGCGGACGGGATCGCCTCGCCGTAGTATATGTGCCTGCGCGCGTTGCCGACGAGGCCCCTGACGAGCCCGTCCATCTCGTCGTGCATGCGTGCGTAGTAGTCGTCGGGGTAGTGGGGGATATCGATGCCGGGGGCTTTGACCCCGTGTATCCTGACTATGGGGCGGTCGATGAGGTCGCCGTTCCAGAAGGCCTCGTACCTCCTGACCGTATCGGGGTAGTCGGGCTTCAGCGACAGCGTGCCTCGGGATGTCAGGTTTGGCGGCATGGCAGGTCACCTTAATAGGGATTTTCAGCGGATTTTATCATAATTAAGGGGAGGCTAAAAATAATGTGGGACATAATAAAGGCCCGCAGCCACGGGCCCTGCATATAGCACGCCGAAGAGGATTTGAACCCCCAACCCCCAGATCCGTAGTCTAGTGCTCTATCCAATTGAGCTACCGGCGCATCCGTCCATGCCTTTATGGCATATCAATGATATAGCCTAGGGGGCTCCTTGTCAACGGCGAGGGCCGCCGGCGGCGGCTCGCGGCCCCTGAGCCGGCCTAAAAGCCTAAGCCGCCGCCCATCGCCTGGGGGGGCCTATGCGGGCGTTAGGTGGTACAATCCAGGCATGCGTGAGGCCATGCACTATGCGATGACGGGGTCGGGGGAGGCCGTATGCGGCCTGTGCCCGTGGGGATGCCGTATCGGCCGGGGCGGTACGGGCCGGTGCGGGGCGCGCCGCAACGACGGGTCGGCCTTGGTGGCCGCCACCTACGGCCATATATCGTCGATGGCGCTGGACCCGATCGGGAAGAAGCCTTTGGCGAGGTTCCGCCCAGGCTCGCGCATCCTGTCGATAGGCGGGTACGGCTGCAACATGGACTGCCCCTACTGCCAAAACCACGCCATCTCGCGATCCGCCCCAGGGCCGCACCCGGTGGGGGCGGAGCCCGGCGAGACGACGCCCGGGGAGGTGGCGCGGCGGTCGGCGGCCCTTGCCCCCCAGGGGAACATCGGGGTAGCCTACACGTACAACGAGCCGCTCATCGGGTATGAGTTCGTGTATGACTGTTGCAAATTAATAAAAGGGCAGGGCCAGTCGAACGTCCTGGTGACCAATGGGATGGTTTGCGAAGGGCCCCTGGCTGAGCTCCTCGGGTACGTGGACGCCGCCAACGTGGACCTGAAGTGCTTCGACGCGGGCACGTACGGGCGCCTGGGGGGCGACCTCCCCACGGTGACGTCGTCCATAAGGGCATGCGCGGCGGCTTGCCACCTGGAGGTGACCGCCTTGATCGTCCCGGGGATGAACGACTCGGTCCCGGAGATGGAGGCGCTGTCGGGCTTCCTCGCGGGCATAGACCCGGGGATACCGCTGCATGTCACCAGGTTCTTCCCGCGCCATAGGATGTCCGGGGCCGAGGCCACGGACTTGGGGCTCATTTATAGGTTGGCCGAGGTCGCCAGGGCAAGCCTTTGGCACGTTTATGAGGGTAACTGCTGACGGGATGGGCCGATCCGGCGCATATGGGGCCACATATGGGCGGGTGGGAATAGGCGGCGGAGGGTGCCGGGGGACGGCGGGTGATGCGGATGACCAAGAGGGAAAGGGCGCTGACGGTGCTTGCGGGCGGGAGGCCCGACAAGCTGCCGTGGTTCGGCGACCTCACGTACTGGAAGTTATACCTGGAGGCGACGGGGTCGCTGGACGGGCGGTACAAGGGCCCCGACGGGACGCACAGGCTGAACGAGGACATGGGGGTTGGGTTCTACCTGCAGGGGTTCTTCCCGTTCAAGACCCATGTCGAGTCGGTCGACGTGAAGGCCGGGGACCGGGGCGGGGCGCGGGTGACCAGCTATTCGACGCCCTACGGGACGCTCACCGAGGCCAGCCGCCACCTGCCCGGCTCGTACACCTCGGCCCCGATTGAGCATATGGTCAAGGGGCCCGGCGACCTGAGGGCGCTCCGCCATATATATGAGAATACGCATTACGAGCCGCTCCCCTCGGATTTCGCTGCGATCGGGGGTAGCATCGGGTCGAACGGGGTCACCCTATGCTACGTCCCGAAGAGCCCCTTCATGGAGCTGCTCGTCTATAAGGCGGGCGTGGAGGCGACGGCGTACCTCGCCGAGGACTGCCCGGAGGAGCTCGGCCATACGCTGGAGGTGATCGCGGGCAGGCATGGGGAGGCGTCGGCGATAACGCTGGCGTCCGCCTGCGAGTGCGTCATGATGCCGGAGAACTTCTCGTCGGACTGCGTGGGGGCGGAAAGCTATGATCGGTATGTCGGGCCGTACCATAGGGAATGGAGCCGGAAGATAGAGGACCGCGGGAAGCACTCGTTCATCCACGTCGACGGGGCCGTGCGCGGCCTGCTGGGGCGGCTGTGCGGCTCGGGGTTCAAGGTGCTGGAGGCGCTCACCACACAGCCCGTGGGCGACGTGGGGGTGGGGGAGCTGACCGTTGCCGCGCCGTCCGGGACCGTCATATGGGGGTGCCTGCCTGGGGCGCTGTTCGGCCCGTCGTTCCCCGAGGGGGAGTTCAGGTCCTATTGCGTCGGGGCGATCAAGGCGCTGGCCGGCCGGCCCGGGTGCGTCCTGGGCGTCGCCGACCAGGTGCCGCCGTACGCGGACGCGGACAGGGTGCGCATGGTCGATGGGCTGGTCGAGGAGTACGGGGCGATTACCTGGTGACGGACGGCGCCTGGGCGCCGCCCATGCATCAGGCAAGGCATGCCGCCATTGCGCGGGAGGGGTGGATGGGATGGGACTGGGCGGGCTGCTAGGTGAGGTGATGGCCCCCAAGGGGGCGGGCGACTTCCTGAAAGGCCATTACATGGCCATCGGGTACCGCGGGGCAGAGGGCCGACCGAACGTGGCGGCGCGCGCGGCCGCGACCGCGTCGCTGCTAGCCGGGCATCGGAAGGCCATATATGCGAACGACCGCATCGCGGGATCCATACGCGGCATGTTCGGCGTGATTTCGGAGGGGGAGCGGGCCGCCGCCCAGGAGTACGCCTCGCGCTACCCCGAGCGCCACTTCCTCACGAACGCCGACCACTTCGCGCCGGACTACCAAACGCTGCTGGGCAAGGGGATAAACGGCATCATCGGGGACATCGGCGCGTCATTAAGGCGGCACGCCCATGACCCCGGCCGCACGGACTTCTTGGAAGCCGCGCGCACATGCATGGGGGCCTTCAGGGAGATGGTGGGGCAGTACGCGGAGGCCGCGGAGGCCTCGGGCGCGGCGGAGGGGCGGGAGATGGCCGCGGCGTGCCGGAACCTGACCTCCGGGCCGCCGGAGACGTTCCGGGAGGCGCTGCAGCTCGTGTGGCTCGCGCACGTCAGCTTCCTCTGCGATAAAAGGAACGCGATGGCGCTGGGCAGGATGGACCAATACCTCCTCCCGTTCTACGGGCGGGACGTCGCGGGCGGGAGGCTGAGCCGCGGGGAGGCGGTAAGCCTGCTGGCGCACACGTTCGCGAAGATCGGCGAGTTCCGCATGCATGGCTGCGACGACGTCGTGAACATCTGCATAGGGGGGCTCAGGAGGGACGGCTCGGGGGGGGTGAGCGACCTCAGCCATGACATCCTGGAGGCCGTCAGGATCTGCGACATCCCTGGGCCGAACCTGTCCGCGAGGATCTACGAGGGGGCGCCGCGGCCTTTCCTGGACGCCTGCCTGCAGGTCATAGGGACCGGGCTCGGCTATCCCGCCCTGATGAACGACGGGGTGAACGTCCCGGCCCTGGCCCGCCACGGCTATTCCGACGAGGATTGCCGGGACCATTGCTTCGTGGGCTGCATCGAGAACTTCATCCAAGGCAGGCAGCCGCCTTGGTCCGACGGCCGGTTCAACACGCCGAAGTTCCTGGAGCTGGCGCTCAACGACGGGGTCTGCATGCTGACCGGGAAGAGGATGGGCCCACCTACCGGCGAGGCCGGCTCGTTCCGGGACATGGCGGGGTTCATGGGCGCCTTCGAGGCGCAGATAAGGCACGGGGCCGCCGCCTACATGGAATGGTTTTTGGGCTTCGGCGCCGGGCTGCATGGGCCGGACCACCAGCAGCCATACCTATCGTGCTTCTGCCAGGACTGCATAGGCAGGGGGCTCGACATCAACGGGGGCGGGGCCCTATACCCGTCGGCGCACGGCGCGTGCGGGATGGGTATAGCCACCGTGGCCGACTCGCTGGCCGCGATCGAGAAGGTCGTGTTCGACGACCGGGAGGCCGATATGGCCACGGTGCGGAAGGCGGCCGAGGCGGACTTCGCGGGGTACGGCCCGCTCGCGGCCCGGCTCCGCGCCGCCCCGAAGTACGGGAACGACGACGGCTACGTGGACAAATACGCGGTCTGGTACGTCGACTTCCTGCACGATGCGTTCAAGGGGTATGGGACGCGCGACGGCGGGCCCATATACATAGCCATGGCCTCGAACGTCCAGAACGTCTCGGCCGGGCTGGAGGTGGCGGCGACCCCGGACGGCAGGCCGGCCCGCAGGCCGCTCAGCGACGCGGCCTCGCCCTCGTGCGGGAGGGACCTGGGCGGGCCCACGGCGACGATGAGCTCGGTCTCCAAGCCGGACTACACGAAGGTGGCCTGCGGGACGGTGCTGAACCAAAGGTATGAGCCGTCCTCCTTCGCCGACCCCAGGGCGCGCGGGAAGCTATGCTCGCTCATAGAGGGATACTTCGCCAAGGGCGGGCAGGAGGTGCAGATAAACGCCGTATCCAGGGAGACGCTGCTCGACGCGATGGAGAACCCGGAGAGCCACGGCAGCCTGGTCGTCAGGGTCTCGGGGTTCAGCGCCTACTTCGCCTCCCTGGGCAGGCCCATCCAGGAGGACATACTGGGCAGGACTGAGCACCGCGTCTGACATGGCCGTCGGGGGCCGGGGCCCGCGATAGTTGACGCCGCCCGCCGCGGCTACCCTTTGCCGCCCCCGCCGTACCGGACCACCTCGAAGCGCTCGATCGAGTATCCCTCCCTAGGGTCGATGCCCGCCTTCCGGCATGCGATCCCCAGCTGCTCCCCGACCGAATCGACGCCCTCCAGGTTCGGGAGGAGCAGGCCCCGCCGTCGGCCCTTGGTCACGATGACGCCGTAGCGGACGTGGTCCAAGCCGTCCCTGTCGGAGGGTTCGGGGGGGCTCAGCCTGTCCACGCCGTATGCGATCGACCCGAGCTCCCGCTCCGTGACCGGGGGGAACCGCGGGTCCCCGGTCCCGGCCGAGACGGCGTTCTGGATGACCTCCTCGGCGAAGCAACCTTTCGTGGGCGCGATCGTGCCTATGCAGCCCCTGAGCTCCCCCACGACCTTCAGGGATACGAACGCCCCGGCCCTTTGGCTCAGGGCCCAAGCCGGGAGGTAGTCCGGGACGGAGATGGTTTCCCCGCGTTTGACATAGGCCTCCAAGGATTCCCTCGCCAAGCGGACTATAAGGCTGCCCTCGGGGACCGGGCCTGGGCCCGGATCGGATGCCCCGTCGGGGGCGCCGCCGGATGACGCGCCGTGGGCCGCCCCGCCGCGGACGGCGAAGGAGGCGACCGCGTACCCTACGCCGAAAGGCCCTTCATATGAAAGCAGCTCCGGCTCGAAGCGGAGGCCGTCCAATGCCCCGGCGGCCATCACGATGGGCAGGAAGCCGCATTCGGCTGCCTTTTCGCGGACCGACCGGTCATATGCCAACAGGCGCGTGAGGTCCCCCGACTTCATGACGTCGGTCAGCCACGCGTCGAAGGCCGGTCCTTCTTTCGCGTACCCGTACGGCCCGTCCGCGGTCAGCCTGTGCGACAGGTCGGCGCTGGCCACTATGACCGCGGACCTGCCCGCCCTTTCCGCGGCCATGGCGAGCGCCCGGCCGAACTCGTAGTGGTCCTTGGCATGCGCATGCGAAGGCGATACGCGCAGATACCCGTGGCGGCCGCCGCCGCCGGGACAGCCTTCGATGTAGTGGAGAGGGACGATGAAAGCGTGGTCCAGACCCATGCCTGGGCCGGAATCCGGGCCGACGTCCAGGCCGAGCCCTGCGCATCGTTCGGTTACTTCCTTGCATAGCGTTTCGTCGTACCGGACGGAGTATGCGGCGCGCCCGCCGAACCTGGACAGGTCGCCGCGCGCCCCGGCGCCTAGGGAGAGCCCGAAGCGCCCGGAACGCGCCTCAGCGTGCGGGGTAATGATGATGACCGTGTCCGGGCTCAGCGCGGCGATGCGCCTGGAAGCTTCCTTCATGCCCTCGACCGTGCGCGGTATCTTGCCTTCGGCCCCCCTTCCCACCTCGGGGACCGCCAAAGGAGGGTGGGGCATCACGAAAGCCGCCAATACGGGCATATGGTCGCCTCCTAACGGGCCGCGGCCGGTGGGCCGCGCATACCCATGACGTGCGGCGCGCAGGCCGCGCCGCCATCAGAATAACATAGTTTCGCCGCGCGGCGTCCACGAATGGATTGGGCGCCCCCAAACGCCGCCGGCCATATTGGGGGCCCGTAAGCTTGCCGCGGCTTGAAGGGGTCGCAGTCACCGGATGGGCGCCCGTTTATGCCGCATATATGCATTGATGCCAAGGGTTGCCATTTATGTTAATGACGATTGAATCATTATTCATTAGCAATTTTATCAAAACCCTGACGCTTAAAGGCTTTAATAAAGATCCGCAATGCATAGCCATTCATAACATGCATTTTAAAGACGCCCATCATTGTTAACGGACAGTTCATATTCGGCCGTTGACTTGCGAGCGGCTTGACCCTTTACCCTGTCATCATCGCAACACATCACGGGTATGGGAGGCAACGATGAAGCCGGGACAGAGACTCAGGATCCTAAGGAAGATCAAGAAGAACACGCTGAAGGAGCAGAGCGAATTCTTCGGCGTATCGATGAACACCATCTACAGATGGGAGAACGACCTCGCGATGCCGAGGAAGTCCGCCCTCACGAAGATGGCGAGGTTCTTCGGCGTCACGGTAGACTGGATCATCAACGGGGAGATGTATCCGAAAGGCGCCCCGGCCGCCGTGACGCCTTTGGCCACCCATGGCGAGGGCCAGTGGACGGAAGCCAAGGGCGGTGGGGCGATAGTGTCCAAGCTTATCGAGGCGAAGGACTACAATGACTTTCTGTTCGCTTACTACGGGGGCAACGGCGGTGAGGTGGGCGAGGAGATCCACGCCGGCGCCGATATGCGGGAGGATACGGCTTGGGGCTGACCCATGGGTCATGCGGCATGGGCCGCCTTAGGAAAGCGAAGGCCACCCGTCGGGGTGGCCTTCTAAATATAGCCGATAGCTCGAGAGAATGTGGTGCGGCAGCCGCCTATGCTGCCGCACCAAAATAGCACCGTGCATTGCCGATAGCTCGAGAGAATGTGGTGCGGCAGCCGCCTATGCTGCCGCACCAAAAT
>WRCU01000031.1 GCA_009783805.1 Oscillospiraceae bacterium | reverse complement strand
GGTGACGGTCCAGTCGCATGGGGGCCTCAGGATATGCGAGATGCTGCTGGCCGTCGAGGTAGACCAGTTCGGGGACGCGCTATGCAAGGTCGTCCTTCTCAAGGACATCACGGAGATCGAGCATAAGGACGACATGCTGAGGGCCGCGCTGGACCAGGCGAAGAACGCCAACAAGGCGAAGAGCGACTTCCTCTCCAGCATGAGCCATGAGATCAGGACGCCGATGAACGCGATCATCGGCATGACCAGGATCGCCGAGGGGACGACGGACGTTAGCCGGAAGGACTATGCGATCGAGAAGATAAAGAACGCGTCCGTCCACTTGCTGGGCGTTATCAACGACATACTGGACATGTCCAAGATCGAGGCGGACAAGTTCGACCTTTCGACCACCAGGTTCAACTTCGAGAAGATGCTGCGGAAGATCGCCGACGTGGTGAACTTCCGCATGGACGAGCGCCGCCAAAGGTTCTACGTGGGCATCGACGGCGACATCCCGCAGATGCTCATAGGCGATGAGCAGAGGCTGGCGCAGGTCATCACGAACCTTCTGTCCAACGCCGCGAAGTTTACGCCCGAGGAGGGGTCCATACGCCTGGACGCGAGGCTCATCTCGGAGGAGAACAGGATCTGCCAGATACAGGTCAGCGTGGAGGACACCGGGATAGGCGTGACGGAGGAGCAAAAATCCAGGCTGTTCCAATCCTACGAGCAGGCGAGCGCGGACACGTCGCGGAAGTTCGGCGGGACGGGCCTGGGCCTGGCCATATCGAAGCGCATAGTCGAGATGATGGGCGGCTCCATATGGGTGGACTCGGAGCCCGGCAAAGGCTCGACGTTCACGTTCACGGCCTATCTGAAGAACGACTCCACCGAGAAGGAGAAGCTCCTGGAGGAGGGCGTCAACTGGAGGAACCTGCGTATATTCGCGGTCGACAACGACCCGGAGATATTGAAGTTCTTCACGTCGCTGTTCGACATGTGGGACATCACCTGCACCGTGGCCGCGAACGCGGAGGAGGCCATGGAGGTCATGCGGGGGGACGACAGCTACGACATCTACTTCCTCGACTGGAAGCTTCCCGGGATGACCGGATTGGAGCTTGCCAAGCACATCAAGAGGAAGGCCGCGCAGAAGTCCGTGGTCATTATATTCTCGTCGACCGAGTGGCATGAGATAGAGGATGAGGCGAAGGAGGCCGGCATAAGCATATTCCTGCCCAAGCCGCTGTTCCCTTCCATGATAGTGGACACGGTGAACGAGTGCCTGGGCGTGGAGAGCTTGATGGAGGGCAGGCAGGACGAGGGCCTGGACGCGGACTTCACGGGGTACACGATCCTGTTGGCGGAGGACGTCGACATCAACCGCGAGATCGTCATGACGCTCCTGGAGCCCATGAACCTGGCGATAGACTGCGCGGAGAACGGCCAGCAGGCATTTGAGATGTTCCTCCGCAACCCGCTCAGGTACGGCATGATCTTCATGGACATACAAATGCCCGAGATGGACGGCTATGAAGCCACCACCAAGATCAGGGCCCTGAGCCACCTTTGGGCGAAGAACATACCCATCATAGCGATGACGGCCAACGTGTTCCGCGAGGACGTCGAAAGGTGCGAAAGCGTGGGGATGAACGGGCACGTGGGCAAGCCCCTCGACTTCGACGAGGTGGTGAAGCAACTCAGGCGCTACCTGCATTGAAATTGGCGAGCCGCGTCGCTCGGCCACCGGACGCATGGGACGCGCCCGCGGCGCGGGGATTGGTTTTATACTACGCAATGGGGGGTGCATGATGCCGAAGGTGGTCTATATCGGGGCGGGGAGCAAAGGCTTCGCCCAAACGCTCATTACCGACGCGATCGTGAGGCTGTCTGCGGGGGGCGACCTTTGCCTCACGCTCATGGACATCGACGCGCGTAGCCTGGGCAACAGCGTGCGCTTCGCGGAGAAGCTCATCCGGCAGCTGGGCCGCGGGGTCCGCCTGGAGTCCGCGACCGAGCTGGAGGCGGCGCTCGAGGGCGCGGACTACGTGTTCGACACGGCCCTGAAGCACGGGCTAGAGACGAGGGCCAAGGAGCACGCATGCTGCCATAAGTATGGGTTGTACCCATACTCCGGCTGCACGACCGGGCCGGCGGGGGTCTTCCGCGCGCTCAGGGAGATCCCGGCCACGCTGGAGGTCCTGAGGATCATGGAGAGGGTCTGCCCGAAGGCATACTACATACACTACCAGAACCCGACGAACACGGTCTCCCTAGGCCTGAGCGTGGCGTCGCCCATCAAGAGCGTCGGCATATGCCACAGCGTGGAAGGCACCGTGGGCACGATGGCGCACCTGCTCGGCGTCCCGTTCGGCGAGGTGGCTTTCTGGGCCGCCGGGGTGAACCACCAGGCCTGGATCCTCAGGTTCGAGCGCGGCGGCGAGGACCTCTACCCGGCATTCAGGAGGCTCTACCATGACAAGGCGGCGTACGGGAAGGAGATGGTGCGCTTCGAGATGATGGAGTTCTTCGGGTACTTCCCGACGGAGTCCAGCTTCCACAACTCGGAGTACGTCCCATACTTCAGGCGCACGAGGGAGATGTGCGAAAAATGGACCCCGGGGAACGTCGATAATAAATATGAGATAGAAATCGCAGAACGCAACGCCCAGCTCGACCTTATGCTGAAGGCGACCGAGAGCGACGAGCCGATAAGCGTCAGGGACAACCACGAGTTCTGCGTGAGGATAATAGAGGCGCTGGAGACGGGCAGGCCGTTCCTCTTCTATGGGAACGTCATTAACGACGGCTTGATCACGAACCTGCCGCCGGGCTTATGCGTCGAGGTTCCGATAGTGGCGGACAGGAGCGGACTGCACCCGTGCCGGGTCGGCAGCCTGCCCGACCAGTGCGCCGCGTTGAACGCGAGCCGCTGCGCGGGCGACCTGCTCGCCGTCAAGGGCGCCCTGGAGGGCGACGTGAAGGCGGTGGAGCAGGCCATAGCGCTCGACCCGCTGACCGCCTCGGTCCTGACCTTGGCGCAGATAAAGGCCCTCGTGGCCGACCTGCTGGAGGCGGACGCGCGGTTCCTGCCTCAATTCAAGTGACCGGGCGCTGATCTCGCGGCGGATCAGCGGATGTCCGTAGGCGAACGTAAAATCTAGGCCGGAACCTCGGCGAACGGTTGGGGATGGGTTGGCTAAGGTATCGGCGATACGCTGCGCGCAATATGATGACGGCAAGCTGGACGCTTTAATGGACGGGCACTTCGGGCACCTGGGCATCGGCGACGGCGGATTGGCCGTCGACGGGCGCAGGGTGTTCATTAAGGCGAACCTGCTCAAGAAGTCCACTCCAGACGAGGCGTGCGTCACCCACCCGAGGTACGTAGGGGCCCTCGCCAGGGCGCTCATGTCCCGGGGGGCGTCGGTGACGGTGGGCGACAGCCCGGGCGGGGACTTCTCGGCGTCGCACCTCAGGAGGGTCTACAAAGGCAGCGGCTATGAGGAGGTCGCCGCCGAGTTCGGGTTCGGGCTCAGCTATGACACCTCGGTTACCACCGTCGGGACGGGCCCCACATACAAGGTCACCAAGGCCGTATTGGATTCCGACTTGGTGGTTTCGGCCGCCAAGCTGAAGACTCACGCCCTCATGACCTATACCGGGGCGGTGAAGAACATGTTCGGCGCCGTGCCGGGCCTGACCAAGGCGCAGCACCATATGAAGAACAGGAAGGCCTTCGCATCGATGCTCGTCGACGTATGCGAGGCCGTGAGGCCGCACGCCTCCTTCATCGACGGCATATGGGGCATGGAAGGGAACGGCCCCTCCGGCGGGACGCTCAGGAGGATGGACGTCAGCGTCGCGTCGCTGAGCCCATACGCGGCCGACGCGGCCGCGATGGCCTTGATCGGGCTTGGGACGGGGGACGTACCGTACATGGCCGAGGCCGCGGCTAGGGGCCTGTGCCCCGCTTTGGGAGAGCTGGAGGTGATGCCCGAGGGGTTCGAGGCGATGGTCGGCGCCTTCGGCGTCCGCGACTATGCGATGCCCGAGACGAGGATGGTCTCGCTCAGGACGGTCAGGGGCTTCCTTCCCGAACGCCTGCGCAGGCTTTTCGGCGGCGGCGCTAGGACCTGCCCGGTCGTGGCGCGGGATAGGTGCGTCGGCTGCGGTGACTGCGCGGACATATGCCCGGCGTCCGCGGTCAGGGTCATGGGCGGGGCCGCCGATATCGAAACGCGGGGATGCATATCGTGCTTCTGCTGCCACGAGGTATGCCCCGCCAAGGCGATCGACATAGTGCCGGTGGGGAAGCTGAGAAAAAGGGCGGCGAAGGTCGGGAAGGATGGGTAAGGCTCGCCATGCGGCATCACATCATAAACGGCACCATCATTATATGGATCGCCAAGTCTGCGCGGCGCGTACATCCTATCCGACTATCAGCCTGATCATGTCCATGGGGGAGAGCGCCTCCCCGCCGTTGTAGGCGCGCATGCTGCCGGGCGATATCTCGTCGATGAGCGCGATGGATCCGTCCCTCAGCCTGCCGAACTCCACCTTGATGTCGTATAGTTCGGCGCCTTTCTTGGAAAGGACGTCGCGTACGAGGCGCGAGACCTTCTTCGTGAGGCCGCGCATGTAGTCGAACTCGTCGTGCCCGACTATCCCGAGGGCCTCGAGCGAGTCCTGGGTGATCGGTGGGTCGTCGCGCCCGTCGTCCTTGAGGGTGGACTCCACGAGGGCGTCCAGCGGCTGGCCCTCCACCGCGTACAGCCCATACCGACGCAGGAAGCTGCCGACCGCCTTGAAGCGGCAAACGAACTCGACGCCGTGGCCGAACTGCGTGACGGGCTTAACCGTCATCGTGGCGGCCGCGAAATCCGCGCTTATATAGTGGGTCGGGACGCCCGCCTTGCGCAGCTCCTCGAACAGGAAGGCGGAGACGCGGAGCCCGCCCAAACCCAACCCCTCTATCTTGAGCCCCACCTGGTTCGCGCCCGGGTCGAACACCCCGTCCTTGCCCGTGGCGTCGTCCTTGAACTTGAGGAGTATGTTTCCGTCCGGCAGCTCGTACACGACCTTGGTCTTGCCTTCCTTGATGAGCCTCATGGCATATCCTCCAAATCCTTTGATATTCCGTTCATCCATCCGCCTGCTGGCCGTAGTATGCGCCCGCCCCGTGCTTCCTTAGGTAATGCTTGTTCAGCAGGAAGCCGTCCAAGCCCCTGAGCGAGGGGTTTAGGGACAGCGATATGAAGGCCTTCATCGCCACGTTTTCCAATACGACACTGTTGTGCACCGCCTCGGCCGCGTCCGCCCCCCACGTGAAGGGCCCGTGGCCGCTGACCAAGGCTCCCGGCATCATGCCGGCGCCGCCTTCCAGGGCCGAAACGGCCTCCACGATCACCTTGCCCGTCTCCGCCTCGTAGTCGCCGCCCACCTCGGCCTCCGTCAGGGCCCTCGTGCAAGGGACGTCGCCGCGGAAGTAGTCGGCGTGCGTGGTCCCCAGGGCGTGGATCGGCCGACCGGCCTGGGCCCATGCGGTCGCCCAATCGGAATGCGTGTGTGCGACCCCGCCGATCCCGGGGAAGGCCTTATATAAAGCCAGGTGGGTGGGCAGGTCGGACGACGGCCTGAGCGCCCCTTCGACGACGGCGCCGTCGAGGCCGACGACGACCATGTCCTCGGCCCGCATGGAGCCGTAGCCGACGCCGCTGGGTTTTATCACGACCAGGCCCAAGCGCCTGTCGACGGCGCTCACGTTGCCCCATGTGTATAGGACCAGCCCCGAATCCCTAAGGTCGAGGTTCGCCTTGAGCACTGCTTCCTTGAGCCCATCAAGCATGCCATGCACCACCTTCGGCCACATTCTACCATATGCCGGGCCTCGGCTCAACGCGGGGCCCGCCGACGCCGCCCGGGCTCGTCAGCATACCGGTCAGGGACGGCGGCGCATGGCCCGGAAGCCCCATATATGCTACCATCTAGCAAAGCGTCTTACGTGGAAAGGGGACCAAGCATGATCTACTCGTCGGAGGTTATGGGAATGGGCTGCGTGGCCAGGGGCCAGAGCCACGGTTCGGCCCCGATACCCCAGGAAGGCAAGTGGGTGAAGGCCAAGGAGGTCGGGGATATATCGGGCTTCACGCACGGGGTCGGATGGTGCGCGCCGCAGCAGGGCGCCTGCAAGCTGACGCTCAACGTGAAGGGCGGGGTCATACAGGAGGCCCTCATCGAGACGCTCGGCTGCTCCGGGATGACGCACTCCGCGGCCATAGCCGCCGAGATCCTGACCGGCAAGACGATATTGGAGGCCCTGAACACCGACCTGGTCTGCGACGCCATAAACACGGCGATGCGCGAGCTGTTCCTTCAGATAGCCTACGGCAGGACCCAGAGCGCCTTCTCCGAGGGCGGCCTGCCCATCGGCGCCAGCCTGGAGGATTTGGGCAAGGGCCTGAGGAGCCAAGTCGGGACCATATTCGGCACGCTCGAGAAGGGGCCGAGGTACCTGGAGATGGCGGAGGGGTACATTACGAGGACCGCGCTCGACGAGGGCGGCGAGATCATCGGGTATGAGTTCGTGCACCTGGGGAAGATGATGGAGTCTATCGCGAAGGGCGCGGAGGCGGGCGAGGCCATGGCCAAGGCGAAGGGGACCTACGGGCGCTTCGATGAGGGGGTCAGGTTCATCGACCCGAGGCACGGGTAGGGGCCGCGCATTGTCGTCAGGGACGCCTGCCAAAGGCGGATCCGCACGAATCCTAGGCTAATCGAATGGGGGATATGGCATATGCCGTTATTTGAGGGTTACGACAGGAGGATCGGCAAGATAGACGGGGCCTTGGCGGAGCACGGCATCAAGGGCCTGGATGGCGCGAAGGCCATATGCGAGTCCAAGGGCCTGGACATTATGTCATTGGTGCGCGGGATCCAGCCCATAGCCTTTGACAACGCGTGCTGGGCCTACGTGGCGGGAACGGCCATCGCCATAAAGGGCGGCGCGACGAAGGCCGCCGCGGCGGCCGAGGCCATCGGGATCGGCCTGCAGGCGTTCTGCATAGAGGGGTCGGTGGCCGAGGACAGGAAGGTCGGGATAGGGCACGGGAACCTTGCGGCGATGCTCCTGCGCGAAGATACCAAGTGCTTCGCGTTCCTGGCCGGGCACGAGTCGTTCGCGGCCGCCGAGGGCGCCATAGGCATCGCGAAGTCGGCGAACAAGGTGAGGGGGGAGAAGCTCAGGGTCATCCTCAACGGCCTGGGCAAGGACGCCGCGAACGTCATATCCAGGATCAACGGATTCACATACGTAGGCACCTCCTTCGACTACATGACGGGCGGGCTGTCGGTGACGGGCGAGAAGGCCTACTCAAAGGGCGAGCGCGCTGGGGTCAGGTGCTACGGGTGCGACGACGTGCGCGAAGGCGTCGCGGTCATGTGGCTCGAGGGCGTGGACGTTTCGATAACGGGCAATTCGACCAACCCCACTCGCTTCCAGCACCCCGTGGCCGGGACCTATAAAAAAGAGTGCCTGGAGAAGGGCAGGAGGTTCTTCTCCGTGGCATCGGGCGGCGGCACGGGCAGGACTCTCCACCCGGACAACATGGCCGCCGGGCCGGCCTCCTACGGCATGACGGACACCATGGGCCGGATGCACTCGGACGCGCAGTTCGCCGGATCGTCCTCCGTGCCGGCGCACGTGGAGATGATGGGTTTCCTGGGAATGGGCAACAACCCGATGGTCGGGGCCACGGTGGCATGCGCCGTGGCGGTCGAGGAGGCGGCGAGGTAATGCGCGTTTCGCAAATCAATCGAATCGCAATAAAGGCATAAAATCGGTCAGTTTTGCATCTCGTTGCAAAAACTTATTGTCCCATCCGCAGATGCGGCAAGTCGACGTTACTAGATATGTACGTAGGCAAGCTTCTCAGTGACGGCGTGGCCAGGGAGCAGATAACGGCCATTAATTTCGAGGACGCCGACAACGAGCCGTTGACGGAACGAAAGGCCTTGCACGAGCATATAAAAGGCCGCTTGGTACCGGACAGCATATGCAATTCGGTGATCATGAAGGATGTGGTCAGGCGTAGGAGGATCCCGGACGTCACGACCTTGGAAGGCGTGATTCGGTTCATGTTCGACAACATCGGCAACCTCAGCAGCGCGAAAGGCATATCGGACGCGCTGACCGTCCGTGACCCGCATATGCTGGGACGCGAGTTAAGGTCCCTGGACGCCATAAAGGACTATTATCCCAAGTCCCTACTTACCCTCGATGAGGATCCGCCGGCCTCACATAACGGTATATGGCAGATGAACGCGCTGGATTGGCTGATGGGGCAAGGCTGACGCGGGGATTCGGAGGGAATGGGTTTCGGAAAAGGGTTAAATTGGAAGCGGCTGCGATCATCCCGTGCCTGTTGGCGCTCAACCTCATAATAAACCTGTCGTACAAGGAGTTCGGGGTCAGGTCCGGCGGCGGCGCCGCTTCCGCGCCCGCCTTCATGGCGCTCTGGACCGGCGTGCTGGCCGCCGCGCTGACGGCCGTCAGCCTCGCCTCCGGCTTGGGCCTCCCCCCCGGCGGCGGGCCCGCGCCGCGGGGCGCCACGGTCGCGGTGGCGGCCTGCGGGGGCCTGGCCTTCGCCTTGGCCGGGGTGCTGTACATACACATACTGACGATAGGGCCCTTCACCTGGTCGGCGCTCATGATGCAGCTGTCCAGCTTCGTGACCGTCATCTACTCGGTCCTCGTCCTGGGCGAGGCCGCCAGCGTCCCGCAGGCGGCGGGCATGGCAGCGATAGCCGCAATGATCGTCGTCATGGGGCTCAAAGGGAAGGGGGCCGGGCCGCCTTTCTCGTCCAGGTGGCTTGCCTTGGCCACCTTGATGCTGTTGGCGAACGGCGGCATCTTCAGCGCGCAGAAGACATACCACCACATGGCGGGCGGCGAGGCGACGCTGGGGTTCCTGACGTTGCAGTTCGCGTTCACGTCCGCGTTCGCAGCCGCTATATGTATGATAATGTGGCTGCGCGCCCGCAGGCCCGGCAAGGCGGGGGGCAAAGGGGGCGGCGCGGTCTTGGCGGCCGGATCGCTCGTCGTCGGCCACGCGCCCTCCTCGGCGGATGTCAGCCATGCGCCCATTACGGCGGACGCCGGCCTGGCCGACTCGACCCAGCCGACCCGGCCAAACCGCCCCATCCCAACCCGGCCGCGCCCCCTCATCCCGGCCCGGCTGCGCGCCTACATCCCGCCGGCGCTGACGCTGGCCGCGTCCATAGGGCTGTCGAACGCGCTGGGGATGAGGCTCATGGACCACGTCACGGCCGCCGTCCAATACCCGCTGGTCGCGGGCGGCGGAGTCGTCCTGGCGGCCATAGCGGGCATGGTCAGGTACAGGGAGAGGCCGGGCTGGCGGTACGCGCTGAGCGCGGCCCTGTTGATCCTTGGGGTGACCTTATTTGGATTGGGTTAAAGGCAGATTATAAATTCGTAGTGGCCACACGCCTGCGCGCATATAGCCTAGGGCTATGGGCGATGGGCCGCCGACGGGAGGGCACGGATGGATAAGATAAGCATGGACGCCGGCTGGAGGTTCTGCCTGGGGAACATGCCGCCATACTCGCCGACGAGCGCGAAGAGCGGCGGCTTCGGGCGCGGAGCGGCCGACATGGCCCTCGACGATTCGGGATGGGCCCTGGTGGACGTGCCGCACGACTACATGCTGGACTGCGGCTACGTGAGGGCCGAGCATCCGGCCAGGCAGGAACGGCTGGGCCCCGCCGATGACAAGGCTTATGACCCCCTGAAGGTGGCGGGCTACCTGCCCGGGCGGGTGGGCTGGTACCGGAAGCGCTTCGAAGTCGCGGCGGGATGGGAGGGCAAGCGCGTATACCTCCATTTTGACGGCGTGTACCGCGACTGCACGCTCTACCTCAACCACTACCACGTGGGCGGGCATAAGGGCGGCTACACGGGCTTTTACCTAGACGTCACCGACTTCATCGAATACGGCGGCGTAAACCTGCTCGCCGTGCGCGTGGACGCGACCGAGCACGAGGGCTGGTGGTACGAGGGCGGGGGCATATACCGCCATGCCTGGCTGTGCGTGG
>WRCU01000030.1 GCA_009783805.1 Oscillospiraceae bacterium | reverse complement strand
GCCTTGATGAACTCATGGGGGTCCAGCTCCCCTTCGAAGGTCGCCCGCGCCCATCCGAGCGCGTCCTCCCGGGATAGGCCCTCTTGCCTGAGCGTGAGGAAGTACGTGCGCATGCCGCCTATCCTGACCCCGCGCATGCGGGCCTGCAGCACCCTTTTCAAGGTGTTGTAGTTCCTGTGGCCCATCCACGGCAATACCCCGATGACGCCGTCACCCAGGCCGACCACGTTCCGCTCGGCCAGGCCGAGGGAGTCGGAGAGGCTTCTGGCGCGGCGCAGCCGCTCGACGGCCGTCGGGCCCAGGTAGGGGTACTCGTCACCCTCCGCCAGCACGCGCCTCATCCTCTGTAGCACGCGGTCGTGGGTCAGGGCCCTGTCGCCCGGCCACAAGTACCGCATCCTGCCCGCGAGGGGCTTGACGCAAACCGAAAGGCGCCTATGGTCCACCCCCACGACCACCCAACCGTAGCCGGCGACCGTGATTGGCTCCCCGACCGCGAGGGGCTCCTCCACCTGCCCTATCTTCTCGCTGCCGTGCATGACGATCCACTCCTCCTCGGAGGGGAACACGCCGTAGAACTCGTGGCTCCCCACGACCCGCTCGCCCTCGAGGCCGACTATGAGGCCGCCCCGGTCCATCCTCTGCAGATGGCCCATGCCGATCAGCTCATCTATGAACCCGTCCACCGTGGCGGCGCCCATCCCGGTGAACGCCGGCAGCGACCTCACGCCCTCGGACAGGGCCTCGGCGGAAACCTCGCCGTATGAGGCCGCCATGCTCATGGTCTGGTGGTACAGGAGGCTCATGGAGTGCCTGAGGACCTTCGGCGGCTCTATCCAGCGCTCCTCTAGGTACAGCTGTATGATCGCCATTATCTTCAGCAAGTACCACGGCACCTGCATCAATGGGCAGGGGTCATCGGAGGCCCTGCTCTCGTTGCTCACGAACCACATCTCCGCGGGCTCGCCGCGCCTGCCCGTCCTGCCCAGGCGCTGCACGAAGCTGGCCACGGATATGGGCGGGCCTATCTGGAAGACCCTGTCCAGCCTGCCTATGTCGACGCCCAGCTCCATGGTCACCGTCGCGCCGATGACCACCTGGCCCTCCGACTCCTTTATGTCCCGCTCGGCCGCCTCCCGCAAGGTCGACGATATGGCGCCGTGGTGGACGTGGTACGCGTCCGGCCTGCCCTCCTCCCTGGCGAAGGCGCGCATCGCCGTGATGGCGGCGTCCGGCGTGGGCCTCCCGTTCCCGAAGATGATGGCCTTCCTGCCCAGCGTCCGCTCGTACATGTACCGCATGGACGGGTGTGAGATGGCGTCGCCGTCCTCGGTGAAGGGCTTGCCGAAGTGCTCCACGGACAGGCGGATCCTCTGTGGGCCCACCCTCGGGTCGGGCACCGTGACGGGGCGCGAGGTCCCGGCCGCGAGCCATTCGGCGGGTAAAGCGTAGTCCCCGAGCGTGGCGGAGAGCCCGACGCGCCTCGGCTCGGCGCGCATGTACCTACGCAGCCTGGCGAGCTGACAGAGGACCTGGAGGCCGCGGTCGGCGCTCATGAAGGCGTGCATCTCGTCGATGACCACGAAGCGGAGGTCGCCGAAGATCCGCGAAAGGTCGTGGACCCTGTTGATGAGCATGGCCTCCATCGACTCCGGGGTGATCTGCAGGACCCCGCCTGGGTCCTTGAGGAACGCGTTCTTCCTGCTTCCGGATACGTCCCCGTGCCAGTGGCGGAGGGGTATCCCGGACTGCTCCATGAGCCCGCTCAGGCGGCCGAACTGGTCGTTGATGAGAGCCTTCATGGGCGCCACGTACAGGACCCCCACGGACGAGGGAGGGTCGCGCTCCAGGAGCGTTAGGATCGGGAGGAACGCGGCCTCGGTTTTGCCGGTGGCGGTGCCCGAGGCCAGCAGCATGTGGTCCTCGGTGTCCAGGATGACCCCGCAGGCCTCCTCCTGGATGGGGCGCAGCTCGTCCCAGCGGTTTTTGTACACGTACTCCCTTATGAAAGGCGAGAGCCTCGCGAACGCCCCGCTCGGCGCCGCGGCGCTCGGATTTGCCATCGTGCGCACCCCCCGTAAGCCTTCCGGTCAGCCATCGGCCGCCAGCGATCCGCAACCCCAGCCCGCCACGCGCCCGGCTATCCCATCCATGTCCATGTAGTCGCGCGCCACGGCCTTCTTATGCAGATGGGGCGGTATGAAGGCGTCGTACTTGGGCGGCCTGTACTCATAGCCCGCCTTCAACTCGGCCAGGTCCTCGTCCGTCATGTCGCCGGCCAGGTTCCCCAAGGCCCGGACGGTCGCCTTCAACTCCGTCAGGAACCCGGTTGCGTCGCCCGATAGCAGCCTCATGGTCATGAAGTAAGGCGTCCAGCCGCCCACGGTCTTGGCGTCCGCCACGTGGCCCATGTACTTGCGCACCACGTACAGCAGCGTCCGGAAGTCCACCGTGCCCATCCAGGGCATCACGCATATAGTGTCGCCGCCCAGGCTGGCCACCTCCATGTCCGCCATGCCCGACCGGGAGCATATGAATCGGGCCTGGTCCAGCCTGGCCCTGGCCCCTTTCTGCAGGTAAGGGTACAGGTCGGCGGAACGCAGGACCTCCCTCATCTTGGACAGGATCCGGCCGTCGACCTTGTAGCCTCCGCCCTTCCAATAAGTCCTCACCTTGCCGCGGACGCGCCTGGCGAAGACGACCTTGCGCTTGGCGTCGACCTCGGTGACCTCCCAGGTCCTGCCCGCGAGGGTCACGCGCTCGCCCGGCGGCGGCGGGTTCTCTATCTTCCCGATGGGCTTGGAGTCGGCTACTATCACGTACTCGTTCTCGTCGTCCGCGAACACGGCCAGGAACCTATGGCTGTTCGTCTGCCTCTCGCCCTCCAGGCCCACAATGACCCCGCCGTCCTCCATCGTCTGGAGGTGCACGATCGAGATCAAGTGCCCGATGAGGTCCGCGTAGTCGCCGGGGTCCACCGCGGCGAACGGCGCCATCGCCAGGACCCTGCCGGCCAGGGCTTCCGGCGCTATCTCCCCGTATGAGGAGACGACGCTCATGGTCTGGTGGTATAGGAGGCTGAGCGGCTGGCTCACGGCGAAAGGCGACTCCACCCAGCGGTCCTCGAGGTACAGCTGGAGCACCGCTATCGTCTGCAGGAGCCTCCACGGTATCTGCTGCGGGGGGAGCGGCACGCCGGAAGGCTGCTCCTCCTTGCACAAAAACCACATCTCGGCTGCGTTCCCGCGCCTCCCGGACCGCCCGAGCCGCTGCAGGAAGCTGGAGACCGAATTGGGCGCGTTTACCTGGAATATAGATTCCAACCTGCCGATGTCGATCCCCATCTCCAGGGTCAGGGTGGCCGAGATCACGGAAGGCCCCAGGCCTTCCTTCATGTCCCTCTCGGCGCCCTCGCGCAGTACCGCGGCGATGCTGCCGTGGTGAACGTGGTATATGTCGGGCGTCCCGCGCAGGTCGGCCATCTGCCTGAGGGTCGCGATGACCAGCTCGGCGTCGTTGCGCAGGTTCACGAAGATGATGCATTTCTTGCCGAGGCTGCGCCCGTACAGGTACTCCCAAAAGGCTGACGCCCTCTCGTATTGCTCGTTCGGGTCGTCGGGGTCCTTCGCCGGGTCCGCGCCGCCCTCCCAGATGCCGTCCGATATGGATGGGCGCCCCGCCCCGCCCGCCTCCGCCGTCCCCGACGGGCCAGCCGATCCCGCCGATCCCATCGATCCCGCCTGCGGGGCGTCCGCATGGGCCGCCGGGGCCCTGCCGTAAGGGCAGGGTGGGCCGGCCGCGGGGGCGCCTTGCCCTCGCCGGTCCGAGGCGCCTTGGGAGGGCTGGGACTCATAGAAATGCTCGACGGCCAGCCTCACGCTCCTGTTGCCCACCCCCGCCGCGGCCGTGACTACGGGGACGCCCGTCCCGGCGGCCAGCCACCTTTCGGCCAGGGAGCAGTCCCCCAAGGTCGCGGACAGGCCGATCCGCCTGGGCTCGGCCTTCGTGTGCCAACGGAGCCTGTCGAGCTGGCACAGCACCTGCATGCCCCGGTCGGAGCCCATGAAGTTGTGGACCTCATCTATGATGACGAAGCGCAGGTCACCGAACAGCCTCACCAGCTCGCCGCCCTTATTAAGGAGCATGCCCTCCAGCGACTCGGGGGTTATCTGGAGCACGCCCGACGGGTTGCTCAGCATCCTCCTCTTGTGCGTGGGCGTGACGTCGCCGTGCCAGTGCCATACCGCGATCCCCGCCTCCCTGAGCAGGTCGTCGAGCCTCGCGAACTGGTCGTTGATGAGCGCCTTTATCGGCGCCACGTAGAGGACGGCGATGGATGACGGTGGGTCGGCCAAGACCTCGGTGAGCACGGGCAGGAAGGCCGCCTCGGTTTTGCCCGAGGCCGTCCCGGAGGCGAGTATCAAGTGGCTCTTGGTGTCGAAGATTACCTTGCAGGCCTCGACCTGTATCTCCCTGAGCTCATCCCATTTTTGGGCGTATATGTATTCCTTTATGAACGGCGCCAACCGCCCGAAGACGGCGCTCATACGGCTGCCTCAGCCTTCACGGCGAACCCCGCCCCCCGACCCGTCGTCATTTCAGAACACGTACTCCGCGGCCCCGGCCACGTCGTCGTCATCGTCCTCCTCCAATGCGGCCCGCTGGGCCTTGAGGAGCAGGTCGCCCCCTATCAGGGAGGCGAAGCCGCGGCCAGGCTCCTGTCGCATGTAGTTGAGGATGCCGGCGAAGTCGCGTAGGACCTCGCGCGGGGTGAGCAGCTCGTCCGCGCCGAGCCGGTCGGCCACCAGCTGCATGAACCCGATGAGGTCCGAGTCCGTCACCGCGCACTCATACCCGTAATGGATGCCGTGCACCGCGCGTACCCGCTGCAGCAGCACCAGCATCTCCTCATGCGTGAGCTTCTCCAGGTACATGAGCGGCCCCTGCATGTCCCGCATGCCGTCGCGGAGGAAGCGGTTGCCGGCCAGCCGCGTGCGGAGCGCCTCGTAGCTGAAGAGGCCCCTGCGCATGTCCTCCACGAACTGCGGCGTGCCGCACATGTAGGCGCCTAGGCCCCTGGCCTTGCCCTGCATCGCGTCGTTGAACATGTTAAGGAGCTTCTCGTAGTTGTTGTTGCGCGAGACCGTGTTCGTGATCTTGTACAGGTTGACGCCCTCGTCGAGCAGCATGAGGAAGCCTTTATGCCCGATCGCGGAGATGAAGGCCGCGATGAGCTTCACGTAGTCGAACCACGTCTCGTCCGTCACGATGGTCCGCACACCAAGCTCCGCGGCCGCCTCGGACTTCACCGAGTACTCCCCGCGGACCCACTTGAGGGCCGCGTTGCGCAAGGGTTCGTCGCCAAGCTGGAACCCGCGCCAATAGGCCTGCATGACCTTCGCGAAGTCGTAGCCGTGCACCAGCTCCTCGGTGGCCGAGATGGCCAGGAAGATCCGCCTCTCCATTTGGGGGAGCATGTCGGCTTCCGCCACGCCCTCCTCCGTGAGGCTTACCCGTATGCCGTCTATCCACCTGTCGATTACCGACGTGAGGGCCCCGCCGTCCGGGCGTACCTTTGAGGACATGCTCCTCATCAGCTCCCTGTAGGTAGCCAGCCCGCCGCCGTTCCCCCCGATGAGCTTCCTCTCGGGCGAGAGGTCGGCGTCGGCCACTATGTAGCCGCGCTCCACGGCGTAGGTCCTGATGATCTGCAGGAGGAAGCTCTTCCCGCTCCCATACCTGCCCACGATGAAGCGGAAGACGGAACCGCCCTGGCCGACGCTTTCCAGGTCGCCCAGCAGGGCCTCCACTTCCTTCTTCCTGCCCACCGCTATGTGCTCTATCCCCAGCCGCGGGGTCACGCCCGAGGTAATGGAGTTCAACAGGGCGGCGGTGATCCTCTTCGGTATCCGAACTCCGTCCATGTATGGTCCTTTAACGGTTTCTTCAATTAAGCCACGGCGAGCGCCGCCTTTTGGGTCACGCGTCTATTATATACCATTTGCCGCCCTCGTAGCCCAGGGCGAGGTCGCCGACGGCCCCCAGCGCGGCGTCGTTGATGCGGTCCAGCTCGGCGCCGACGAGCACCCCGGGGAATGAGGCGCCGAGGTCCGACTCCATGGCTTCGCCGCCCTTGCCTGCTATATGGCGGTATATGAGCCTTTGCGTCTCGGTCAGCGCGGACATGAGGTCGGACGGTCCCGCGACCGCGCCCGTGGATGGGGCCGTCCCGGCGTCGCCATGCCGGGCGCCGCCGGGCGCGATGGGAGCGGATTCCGCGCCGCCGGGTTCGGGCCCCGCGCCGGAGTCCATCCCGCCCGCCATATCGACTCCCGACCCGGTGGCCGCCCCTGCGTCCGTCACGCCCGCCGATTCGGAGCCGGAGCGGTCGGGATCCGGCTCGGCCCCCAAGCCCCCGCCCAAAGGGTCCTCGTAGTCGCGCAACCCCTCGATGAGCCTTTCCCGCACCTCGTCGGACTCCCTCATGAGGGCGAGCAGCCTGACCCGGTCTATCGTGACCTCGACCCGTCTGGCCGCGGCGCCGGGGTCCGTCGCCTCCTTGGCCTGCGAGGCGCAGAGCGCGGCTATCTCATCGCTGAGGCCGACGGCGCGCAGCCTCCCCTTTGACTTGGTCAGCACGCGGAGCGCGTTCTCGAAACCCTTCGCCAAGGCCGTGACGAACGAGCGCAGCGGCTTGTGCCGCTCATACAGGGGATATGCGGGGAGGCGCCTGTCCTCCGGGTTATAAAATATCGCCTTCTGGAACGGGATCCTCCTGATTGGGAACGGAGGCGGCTGGGGCGTCGAGACTTCGTCAAAAGGCGCCTTGCCGGCCTTGCCCTTAAGATTCCTGACCTTGGCGAGCAGCTCCGACACGTTGTCGAGGAACAGCCCGCCATGCTCGCCCTTGATGAAGTCGCTCTCATAGAACTTATAGTCGCTCAGCCTCGCCATGAGCTCGGCCGGGATGGGCAGGCCACCCTTCAGGTAATGGTCGAGCAGCGTGTCAACGCCCATGAGCAGGAATAGGCCTTCCTCCCGGAGCAAGGCGAACGCCTCCCCGGGGTCGCACCCATAATAGGCCAGGTAGTCGCCCACCCAGTCGGTGAGGTAGCGGTCGATCCCGGGGAACGTCCCGCGGTAGGCGGACCAAACGCCGACCATCCTCCTCAGGCCGTCGTAGGGGTCGTCGCCGTGCACGCGGTTTATGAGCTCGTACAGGTAGACGAACACGTACGATAGGTCGGCCTCCGCGTAGTCGCCCGCCCTCAGCCTGGCTCGCAGGTTGAAGTACCATTCGAGCTGGCTTTCGCTCATCACCTCGTAGCTGGGGTAGAAGCTGAGGAAAGGGACCTTCGCCGCGTCCGGCGAGGTCCTGTCCTTATATAGTGCGGCGAGTTCGAGGAAGCGCTTGGACGTAGGCTCGCCTTGGCGCAGGTATGGGTCCCTGCGGGACAGCATGTCGGCGAGCATGCCCTTGCGCGACAGGTCGGGAGGCGCTTGTCCGGCCGCCGCGGCCGGCCGCTGGGCGTATGCGCCGGATGGGGCGGGGTCGGTGGGGGGCGCAACCGAAGGGGAAGAGCCGGAGGACGGCGCGCCCGCGGGCGGGAGGCCCGTGGGCCGGATCCGGCGGCCCCCGAGGTAGTCGGCCGTGACGTCGAGCTCCGTCAACTCGGCCTGGCCCACGGACGCCTGTCCCGTAGGAGTCCGGTCGGGAGAGGATGATACGTCGGATGGCCGGTCGGAGGAAGTAGGTACGTCGGATGGCCGGTCGTGGAATGCCGGCACGGCAATCGGCCGGTAGGGATGGGGCGCCGCCTGGGGCATGGCCTGGGACTCGCGCCGCCCCTGGCCGTCAGGCGCGCCGACCTTGGCCGCCACGTCGCCCGGGGGCGCGAACCTTAAAGGTATCGCCTCCCCCTTTTCGGGCTCCCCGTCCAAGATTATGGTGAACAGCCCGTCATCCCCATCGTCCATGCTTACGAAGATAAGCGCAAGCCATGGGTGAGTCAAGGAGGGCGCCTGCCGCGGGTGCCGTCAGGCCGTGGGCGGGAGCGGTCGAGGGCGGGTCGTTGGGGGAGGGCCGCGGCGGTCGGCGGCCCGCGTTCGGGCCGACGATGCCGAACCGTTCGGATTGCGGGCGGCGGCGCTTTGGGATATACTCCCTAGGCGGGCGCGGCGGCGCCGAAATCGAGCGGACGGATGGGACGGTGCCTAGCGACATGGCCAAAGGCAACTTCATGAGGAACCAGAGCGGCTTGCCCAAGAAGGCGATGACGTGCCCGAAGTGCGGGCAGCGGCTCAACATGTTCAACAAATGCCCCGATTGCTCCAAGGTGGGGTTGGCCGGCGCGAAGGGGAAGGCGCCGAAGGGCCCCGAGGCGGCGGGGGCGGCTGAGGCCAAGGGCTCAGACGAGGGCAATAGCTCAGACGAGGGCAAGAGCCAAGAGGAAGCTAAGGAATAGCGGCCGACGCGAAGCGATAGCCGGCACTATGGGGGCCG
The DNA here is from genome assembly GCA_009783805.1 of Oscillospiraceae bacterium. Taxonomy (GTDB): domain Bacteria; phylum Bacillota; class Clostridia; order WRCU01; family WRCU01; genus WRCU01. The sequence goes on along the minus strand of WRCU01000030.1, from coordinate 1,606 downwards.
GCGGTCAGGCTAGGCCCTAACGGCCGTATCGGGCCCTCAGGACTTGCAGGACGCGCTGCGCCTCCTCGCAGTCACCCATGTAGACCGTCGCCATGAGCTCCTCGACGTCGCCTATGTCCACGTCGCGGTAAAAACCTTCGTATATGAGTATGGCGCCCCTAGTGGCCGTTATCCGGCCCTCGAGCGCCATCGTCAGGGCCCCCTCTATGGCCTCCCAATCCGGGCCCGATCCGCCGGAGCAGGACGAAAGGGCCAGCATGGCCGCCAACGCGAAGGCCAGCAACGTCACCGTGAAAACTGTCTTCCTCATAAAGGCCCCCCTATGCGGCGCATGGAACCGTTCGAAGCTACTGGTGGGAATCGGACCCACAACCTGTGCATTACAAGTGCACTGCTCTACCATTGAGCCACAGTAGCGTGGGATCGGCCGCCGCCGTCAACGGTCGCACGGCGCCGTCCGGCGCGTGGGGTGGGGCTTGGCTTCCAAACATAACTCCCATTCACGGGAAATGGGAGTCACGCATATGGTGGGAGATGGATTCGAACCATCGAAGTCGGCTGACAACAGATTTACAGTCTGCCCCCTTTGGCCACTCGGGAACCCCACCAACCGCTATGCAAAAATGGGCTATGCGTCAGGAGCCGGCCGCCTCAGGCGCCGCGGCACTTCTTGCATACCTTGGAGCTCTTCCCGTCCTCGCCGGCCTTGTCGTACAGCAGCTTTATGCGCGTGGAGCCGCATATGGGGCATGTGCCCCTGCCCCTCGCGGGTACGGTCCATAGGGTCTTGCCCCGGTGTGGCTTAGTCGCCAAATCCCTCACCTCTCATTCATGGATTGACATGATACCCAATCCGGACGGGCGTGTCAACCGTCCGTTCGCCGCCTTCGCCGTACCTCCCCCCAGGGGGATAGGCATGCGCGTCAGGATTGAATGGCGGCGCCTTTGGGCGTATGATAATTTGATATGCCTAATTCCGCGTGGGGGAGACGACGTGACCGAGATCCTCAAGGGGTATGACAGGAGATACGAGGAGCTGAACCTGATGCTGGGCGACCCGAAGGTGCTCTCCGACCAGGAGGCTTACAGGAAGGCCGCCAAGGAGCACGCGGCGATAGAGGGGATGGTCCTGGCCTTCCGGGAGTACGCGGGGCTGCTCAAGGTCCTTGATGACGACAGGGCCCTGCTGGAGGAAGGCGGGGACGCGGAGATGGCCGCCCTCATCAAGGAGGAGATGGACGAGGTGGGCCCAAGGGCCGCCGCTTTGGAAGGGAGGCTCAAGGCCTTGCTGACCCCGAGGGACCCCAACGACGGCAGGAACGTCGTCATGGAGATCAGGGCCGGGGCCGGGGGCGACGAGGCGGCGCTCTTCTGCGGCGTCCTATACAGGATGTACTTCATGCACGCGGAGAAGAGCGGGTGGACGGTGGACGTGGTGAACGCCAACGAGACCGAGCTTGGCGGCTACAAGGAGATCGTCTTCACGGTGGAGGCGAACGGCGCGTACAGCAGGCTCAAGCACGAGAGCGGGGTCCACAGGGTGCAGAGGGTCCCCGCGACGGAGTCCAGCGGTAGGATACACACCTCCACGGTGACGGTGGCGGTG
>WRCU01000029.1 GCA_009783805.1 Oscillospiraceae bacterium | reverse complement strand
TCGAACATAGTGGGCAGGTCGATGGACAAGGGGCTTCGGAGCATATTCAACGTGCTCAGGGAAGGCGGGTACAAAAACCTATATTCCGGGAAGTGCCACTTCGTCCCGGTCCCGTACGGCGACATACGCAAAGGGCTGACGCGCGAGTACACCCACTTCCGCGACTACTACATGGGCCTGGGCATCGACGAGCTGTACCTGGAGGACGGGACGGGGGTCATGTACTACGACGACTACGCCCGCGAGGTGGACGCCATGGGCCTCCTGGAGGCGTTCGGCAGGCCGTGCGGGCCTTACGCGGACGTGTGCGTGCCCGACTTCCCGGGCCCGGACCGCATGCATGAGGACCATAGGGTGGCCGACAGGGCGGTCGGCATGATCGAGGGGTCGGAAGGCGCGGGGCCCACCTTCCTGTGGGCGTCCTTCAACGGGCCGCACTACCCCATAAACGCGCCGCAAAGCTACCGCGACAAGGTGGACATCTCGAAGGCCCCGCCCAGGCGCGTCAGGGAAGGGGAGTGGGATGACCTGAGCAAGGCACACCGCCACAGCTACCACGGGCCTGAGGGCGGGGAGGCGCACCATTGCTGGACCGAGGGCAGCAACTACGCCAAGGACAGGGCCCAAAAAAACTACGACGATGCCTACTGGGACAATTGGCGTACGGGCTACGTCGCGAAGGCGGCCCTGGTCGACGAGGGGATCGGGAGGATCCTCGAGGCGGCGGACAGGGTATGGGGGGACGACTACGCCTGCGTGTTCACGGCCGACCACGGAGACATGGCCGGGAACCACTCATTATGGGCGAAGAACAACTGCATGTATGAGGACGTCATCAGGATACCCATGATGGTCTACGACGGCGGGCGGCGGGTCGGCGTGGACGGGGCCAGGCGGGCCAGCGCGGTGGACGTGTTCCCGACCTGCCTGGACCTGCTGGGCATGCCCGGGGTCGAGTGCGAGGGCGGGAGCCTGCTGGCGCCCGACCGCGGCGACGGCACGGTCATCTGCGAGATGGAGGGCATCCTCACGGTCATAAGCGGGGACCACAAGATGACGGTGTACGACTTCGCGGGCATCGGAAAAGAATATACGGAGATCTATGACCTTACCGCTGACCCGCACGAGTTCACGAACCTCGCGCACCTGCCCGACGAGGGCCCCGGGGTAAGGCGCGTCAGGGAGGCCTTCGCCGACGTTTGCGAAAGGCACGCCTTAGGTGGGACCGTCTTTTACAAGCAAGGTATGAGGCCTTACTGGCTGGACTGATTGCTTTCGTCATAGGTTGAGGATGGGCCGGGGAAGCGGGCTTGACAACGAGCCTAGAGCCTTGCTATCATAGCGCGAGGCTCCACAAGCTCCCTTTGGCGGCATAGCTCAGTTGGCTAGAGCACTCGGTTCATACCCGGGGTGTCGTTGGTTCAAATCCGACTGCCGCTATCCTCATTCCAAGGCCCATTGGTCAAGCGGTTAAGACACTGCCCTTTCACGGCAGTATCAGGGGTTCGAGTCCCCTATGGGTCATAGCAGCCCGAGCCCCAGCATCCCCTCAGCGATCTGCACGGCGTTCGTGGCGGCGCCCTTTCGCAGGTTGTCCGCGACGCACCAGAGGTTGAGCGCGTTCGGGGCGGTCGAGTCGTCCCTGACCCTCCCCACGAGCACCGAGTCCCTCAACCCTTCCTTGGCCAAGTCGCCCGCGACCGGGTAGCGCCTTTCCAACGGGTCGCGTCGGACCGACGAGGCGTCGTGACCCGAGTCGGGGCCGTCCATGCAGACCACGCCCGGCGACGAGGCGGGGTCGGAGAGTATCTGAATGGCCCGCCTGGCGTCCATGGGACCGACGAACTCGGCGTTGACCGACTCCGAGTGCCCTACCATGACCGGGACCCTGACCGTCGTGGCCGTTATCAGAAGGTTGGGCTCCCCGAAGATCTTCCTGGTCTCATGGACCATCTTCATCTCCTCGCGCGTGTACCAGCCCCCCTCGAAGCGGTCTATGTGCGGGATGCAGTTGAGCGCGATCGGCCGTGCGAATATCGACGGGTTATGGCTGATCGGGGCCTCGGCGACGAACTGGCCCAACTCGGCGCGCAGCTGGTCCATCCCCGCGCCGCTGTGCCCGCTGACGGACTGGAAGGTCGTGACGACGACCCTCCTGAGGCGTGCCGACCTGTGCAGCGGGTAAAGCGCCACGACCATCTGTATGGTGGAGCAGTTTGGGTTGCATATGAGGCGCGTATCCTTGGTGACCGCGCCCATGTTCACCTCCGGGACCACCAGGGGGACGTTCGGGTACATGCGCAGGTCGCCGCCGTTGTCGATCACCGCGCAGCCGCTCCTGACGGCTACATCGGCCCATTCCATGCTGGCGCCCTTCGCGCCTTCCTTGCCCGCGAAGAAGGCGAGGTCCATTCCTTTGAAGGAATCGGCGGAGACCTTCCTCACGCTGACCTTCCTCCCCCCGATGACCTCCTCGCGCTCGCTGGTCGCCATCACGGCCACCTCGCCGTCGACGGGGAAGCCGCGCTCCATAAGTATGGAGACTATGCGCTCGCCCACCGGGCCGACGCCCAGGACACCCACCCTCAAGCCCATGCTTGACCCTCCCATTGGGACCGCCCATCGCGGGCGATGCCCCAGACTTAACGCACTAGTATATGTCGGATGGCAGACGCGGTCAACGGGAATATCGCAGAGATGGTCTCGTATATTGGTTTATTGCATAGTTAAGGCCTATATACGGGTATGCTCAATTCCCAGGCCAGCTGGTATGGGGAGGCTCAAGAAAGGATATGCCCATGAAAAAGGCTTCAGCGTTAGCCACGGTTTCCGCTTTCCTGCTTTTTTTGGCCGGATGCTCTGGAACCCCGCGCAAGGTCAAGGACGATACGATTACGACCTTGGTTGAGGACGATGGCATGGAAACCGCGACGATCACGGAAACGGTCAGCGTAAGGGTATGGGATGAAGGCGAGGTAGGGATGGGGGTCGGCGACTTTTTCCATATGGCCGAGCACGAGAAACAGTCGATTCCATACCGATGGGCTTACTACCTGTCCGACGACAGCGTGGTCGGCTTCCGCTTCGGCGAGTATGTGGATGACACCCCATTCAATGCGGGCGACGGCGGCGACGAAGGATACCGGATACTATGCTTCGAGGCGCTGGCGCCCGGCTCTTGCACGGTGATGCTGCGGTGCGAGGACATAAGGGACGCGGTGCCGTCCATTGAGCGCCTATACACCATAACGGTCACGGATGGCGAAGAATAGCGGCCGCATGACTAGGGCGGCTATGACTGGCCGAAGGACGCGGGGCCATGGACGCGGGCTTGCCAGCATAAAGGCGATATGGTATCATACCGTCCGTTTCGTTTTCGTTGCGGGCGCTTAGCTCAGTTGGTTAGAGCATCTGCCTTACAAGCAGGGGGTCGTTGGTTCAAGTCCAATAGTGCCCATTAAATTTGCTGGAGGATCCCCCCTTTCCCGACACTCGGCCATAGAACGCCGAACCCTAGGCTGGACGGATATGATTGAGCCCACGGTCGCGGAGGCCGGCCAGTTCGACAGGATACGCATGCTCCTGGGCGAATCCGGGCTTTCGGCCTTGGGTCGTTCGCGCGTCGCCCTGTTCGGGGTCGGCGGGGTGGGCTCATACGCCGCGGAGGCCCTGGCGCGCAGCGGCGTCGGGGCCATCACGCTGATCGACGGCGACCGAGTCGCCTTGTCGGACATCAACCGCCAGCTGCACGCGACCCACGCGACTTTGGGACGCCATAAGGTCGACGCCATGGGGGAGCGCCTGTCGTCCATCAACCCGCGCATGTCAGTCACCGCCCTGCCGTCCTTCTACGGTGAGGAGACCGCCGGGATAATCCCGCTGGGCGGCTATTCCTACGTAGTCGATGCGATCGACTCGGTGCGATCCAAGGTTTTGCTGGCCGTGAAGGCCCAGGAAGCCGGCGTCCCCATCATCTGCTGCCTAGGCGCGGGGAACAGGCTGGACCCGCTGGGGTTCGCCGTAGCGGACATCTTCGAGACCGACGTCTGCCCGCTCGCGCGGGCCATGAGGAAGGCCTTGAGGAAGGCCGGGGTCGGGAGCCTAAGGGTGGTCTACTCCCGCGAGGCCCCGATCAAGGCGCATGAAACGGTGGGGCTGGCGGACGGGCTGGGCGAAAAGGCCTTATGCGGGTCGGGGGGCGGCGAGGGTATGGGAGGCGACGCCGTTTCGGGCGGCGCCCCATCCCAATCGGTGGGGCTAGGGGATGGGCCGGGCGCCGCATGGATCCCGCGGCGCGGGCATGTCCCGGGCAGCGCCGCCTTCGTGACGGCTGTGGCCGGCATGGCCCTGGCGGCCGAGGTGGTTAGGGACCTTGCCTCCGCCGGCCTCGCCCGCCCTTGACGGGGACGTCGGCTAAGGCCTCGGCGCAGGCGCACATCTTGTCCACCAACGTGACGATCAGCGACTCGCCGTATATGGGACGATCCCTCGAACAGAGCCACATATGCTTGAGTATGATGTCCGACTCCACCTCGTTCAGGTCGGTCACGCATGATGCGTTGGTATGCGCGATGTGGGGGTGCAGCCTGGCGTGGCCCAGCGGCGTAAGGCCGCACTCCTTCCAGTCGTAGAAGAATAGGTCGTGCAGCAAGGCCCCCCTGGCCGCGGAGCGGCAGTCGAGGCGCAGCGCCTTGGCCACGCGGTAGCTGTAGTACGCCACGTTCAGGCTGTGCTTGAGCCTAGAGGTCTCGCCGTGCTGCCTGTGCGCGCCCATCCTGCGCACCTCGGGCTCCTCAAGCAGGTCGGAGACGCATTCGTAGAAGGCCCTGCGGTGCGCGGCCCGCGAGGCGCCATAAACCCCTTCGGGCACGTCCCCGCCCCCGCCGTCCGCAGATGCGCGCAAGCTAAGCTTTCACCACCCTTATCTTCCTGGGGACCGGGGGCGAAAGCACCTCGATCACCGACGTCTCGGTCAGCTCGGAATAGGTAGGCTCGCCGCCCTTGGGCAGGGTGACGGAGTAGGCCGACCCATCCTCCCTTATACCGTGGTACGGACCTCTGTCGCGCATGAGGGAGAGCACGTCCCTCTTGTCGGTCGCCAGGCTGCGGGCGAACCCGGAGCGGAAGATCACGCCGATGGGCTTGAAGCCGCCTTCACCGTTGTAGATGGAGAATATCTCCTTCAGGACCCCGAACGGGTCCGCGCCCGGGGCGATCACGACGTTGACGACGGGCGCGCCCGACTTGTCCGCCTCGCTATGCGGCAGCAGCAGCGCCTCGGCCTCCAGCACGCCTTGCGCGTTCAGCGCCTTGTCCCTGATGGAAAAAAGCATGTCGCCTTCCGAAAAGTCGATGGGGTCGACCTTGCCGCCCGTGAGTGTGACCCCGTTCGAATACCTGCCCGTATCGGGTGACCTGCGCACGAAGTCCATGACGCGGCCTTGCATGGCGAAGACGGGCTTGCCCCCGTATGTGCGGACGACCTTGCCTATGTCGCCGTTGGTCCCATATGCCTTGCCTTCCCCGTCCACGTAATTGAAGAACTCCGACGTCGACTTCGGGTCGCCCAGATAGCCTTCCATCTGCCATGGGCAGTTCGAGTATATGATGCCTACGTCGCCGTCGCGGGCCTTGCGCCCCGTCAGGGGGTTCACGATTATGTTATCCACGCCGGGCAGCGACAGCCCCGTTTCGTTCTCCCTGTCTTCCAGCCCATAGGCGTTCATTATGGCCGAGCCGAACTCCGTGCTGCCGCCGCCCACGTAGAGCGGTACCGAGCCGGCCCAGGACATGCGCTCATTCACGACCCGGGCGGGGGCCTTGGGGGTGGCCTCGCCGCCGCAGGTGGGGATGCGGAGGGCTTTTAGGTCCCCCTTGGCCAGCGGGGAGTGCGCGATCACGTTATACAGGCCGAAGGTGGCGATGACGTCGTTTATCCCGTCCTCCACGAGCGCCCGCACCAGCAGGTGCGGCTCGAACGCCCCGGGGTTGTAGACGATGCACGCGCCGAAGGCCCTGCGCAGTATGAGCGCGTAGAATTGGGCCGTGATGTGCGATATCGGGATCAGGAGGAGGGCCTTGTCGCCTTCCCGTAGGGGGAAGTCGGGGTAGCTGTCCCGCTCGTGGGCCGTCAGCATGCTCAGTATGGCGCGGTGGGTGTGGACGGCGCATTTCGGGATGCCCGTGGTCGTCCCGCCGGTGTTCGAGTAGGTGGCGTATGAGGCGGCGAGGTCCGCGCCGGCCCCCCCCGAATACTCCAGCCGCGTGCCGTCGCCCAACCTCTTTATCTCACCCGGGTATACCACCTCGATGTTCTTCGGCAGGCCGAGCGATGTGATCATGGCCCTATGGTCCATCGCCGCGTCGTACGCCGCTGCCTTGCCTTCGGGGCGGTAATCCCCGGCTGAGGTGAAGATCACCTTCCTCACCCTGCGCTCGCCTACGTTGTCGCCCAGCATCGCGAACGACTCCCTCAACTCGTCGGAGCAGTACTCGACGCTCAGGACGATGGTCTCGGCGCCCTTCTCCACGGTGTGCCTATAGACGTCGCTCTTGAAGAAGGGCAGGCTGACGGTGCTGGCCACGGCGCCCAGGCCCATGAGCGAGAAGTATATGAACTCATACTCGGGGGCGTTTAGGTTGCATATGGTCACGGGCTTCCCGCAGCCGACCGTGAACCCGGACGAGAGGAAGTACCGGCGGTAATGCTCCATCCGGCTCCAGTACTCATCCTGGCAGACCACCGCCCCGTCGAAGCCGATGGACGCCCTGCCCCCGTCCCTCTGTCGGTCCCTTTGCCATAGATAGTCCACCACGGACCGGTACGATTCACCCTTCATGGTTGCCCTCCCCGTTTTCGTCGTTCGCCATAGGCCGTCCCCTAAGCACCCGCCCTTGCCCGCCCCCTGCCCCGTATGCCGAGGAAGGCGTCCTTGATCGCCAGGTAGTTCTCCTCCGGCATGCCCACGCTGTGGTACTCTTCTATCATCGCCATAAATCCGCCGTCATGCCCGCCGAGGACCCGGTCCAGCCTCTCGGCGTACCCGCGTATCTCGGCGGGGGTGCCCTGTATGGCCACCGTCTGGTGGTCGACCGGGCAGAAGAAGGCGACCTTGCCGCCGAATGCGCGGTCCAGGCGCTCTATCCCGAATATGTCCGGTTGGTTAAGGTTGAGGGCGTCGACGCCCGCCCCGATGAAGTCGGGTATGATCTCCCAGACGTCGCCGCACGAATGGAAGAAGACCTGCCTCCCATACTCGTGTATGAGGTCGAAGTGCCTTTTGTACCAGGGCATGTACTCCGAGCGGATGAATGCCGGGTCGACCATGACGCCGCGCTGGGTGCCCCAGTCGTCGGCGAACGAGACGCCGTCGACGCCGCATTCGCATAGGTTCCTCACGACCTCGTGCTCAAAGCCGAAGACCATGTCCATGAGCCTTCTATGGTATGCCGGCTCGAGCGCCATATCCTCGAGGAGGTTGGAGAAGCCCCTTATGAACGTCATGAGGTTGAAGCCCGAGATGCCGACGCTGCCTATGACGTACTTGTCGGGGTTCGCCTCGACGAACGACTTGACCTGGGCGTACCGTTCGGGGCGGCATGGGTCGGGCGGCGCGTACCGGTCGATCTTCGACGGGTCGCCGGCGAGCGGCGGGTCGGCCGGCTGGCCCATCGTCTCGTCTATCCTGTGCATGGTGAAGCCCCACTCGCTGTGCGTGAGCCCCTTGGCCCTCGATTCGTCCGACCAGCCGAACCCGACGTGCCTGATGTCCGAGAGCCCGGTGTCCCTGTTCAGGAAGCATAACGGCGTGAACGCCGGACCTTCCATGCCCACGGCTCTCCTGCAAGCTTCTTTTGAGGTCATGTGGCCGCCTTCCCTCAGATGGGGCTGTCCTGGGCTATCCCAATCCGCCATTAAAATATAACATATTAAGGGAAACGGGGTGAGCGCCATATGCGCAGGCTATTGATACTGGCCTCCGCCTCGCCCAGGAGGGCGGAGATCATGCAGGCCATGGGCCTGCGGTTCGCTACGCTGCCGCAGGATGTGGCGGAGCTGGAGTCGGGCGCGCCGCCGGCCGCCCTGACGCTGGCGAACGCCCGCGCGAAGGCCGAGGCGGCGGCCGGGTCGGCCGAGGCGGCGAGGCTGGCCGGGGATCCTCCCTATGGCGGCGGGTTCATAACCATAGGCGCCGACACCGTCGTGCACAAAGGCGGCGAGGTGATCGGGAAGCCCGCGGACGGCGCGGACGCGGTGAGGATACTTTCCGCGCTCAGCGGCGGCGTCTGCGAGGTATATACGGGCCTATGGCTGTGCGCCGGCCCCGGCGGGCCGCACGCGGAAGGGTGCGAGGTCTCCAGGGTGCGCGTGGGGCGGATGGCGCCCGCGTCGATCGAGGCCTACGTGAGGACGGGGGAGCCATTCGGCAAGTCGGGGGCCTTCACGGTCTTCGGAAAGGGCTCGCCGTTCTTCGATGAGATCGACGGCAGCTACACGAACGTGATGGGCCTCCCGGCGGGGATGCTCTATAGGTCGCTCGCCTCCCTGGGTTACGGCGTGGAGGGAAACTGGGCCTAAGCATGGCGCCCCCATGGGTGGACGCCGCGTTCCGGCTGATGTATTATATTTACATCAATGCCGAAACATGGCAAATACGCTCATAGGGGTGATGAACCATGGCAAGGACCGCCGCCGCCGCGAGGCGCGGAACCGACGGAAGCCCAGGCCCGGGAACGGCGGGGAAATCGCGCAAGCCTGCCGAGGCGGGCCATATGACCATGGACAGGCTCTCGAAGGAGAGCCAGCCGTATTGGAGGATGGAGCGCCTGGGCGCCGACAGGCTCTCGGAGGCGGAGCTGCTCGCCATCATCCTGAGGAGCGGGATCCGGGGCAAGACGGCGTTCGAGCTGGCGAACGAGGTCCTGTCCAGCTTCGGCTTCAGCGCGAGGCGGATGTCGAACGCCTCGGTAAGGCAGCTCACGGCCATAAAGGGGCTGGGCAAGGTGAAGGCCATCCAGATAAAGGCGGTCTTCGAGCTGTGCGCGAGGCTGTCGGCCAGCAAGGCCGAGGCCGTGGACGCGGTCCGGAACCCGGACGACCTGGCCGGCATATACATGGGGTCCATGAGGTGGCTGGTGCATGAGGAGGTCGTCGTGGCGATGCTCGACTCGAAGAACAAGGTCATGAGGTCGCAGACCATCTCCAAGGGCGGCATATCCGGGTCCAGCGCGCATCCGAGGGAGGTGTTCGCCGAGGCTTGCAAGTGCGGATGCGCCTCGATAGCGATGGTGCATAACCACCCTAGCGGCGACAGCTCCCCCAGCCAGGGCGACCTCGACCTGACGAGGAGGGTCGCGGAGGCGGGCAGGATCATCGGCATCGAGCTGGTGGACCACATAATCATCGGTGACGGCGAGTACGCCAGCCTGCGGAACCTGGGGGTCCTGCCCTTGGCGTGAGCCCGTTCGCGCCCGCGCCCGCGGCCGCCCGCCCGCGACCGTCCGCGCGCCGCGCGGGGCCTCGGGGCCCGGCGTTATCCCTAGGGGCGGCGTAGTGCTATAATGGCCTTTTCGTGCCGGCGCGCGCGCCTTGCGCGCGATGGTCCGCCAAAGACGGTATGGGGGGCGCTCTGACCTAAATGAACTTCCTTTCCAAGGACATCGGGATCGACCTGGGGACGGCGAACACGCTCGTGCACGTGAAGGGCAGGGGCATAGTGCGCAGGGAGCCGTCCGTCGTGGCCATCAACAGCAAGTCCTATGAGATACTCGCCGTGGGCGACGAGGCGAAGAAGATGATAGGCAGGACGCCCGGCAACATCGTGGCGATCCGACCCATGAAGGATGGGGTCATAGCGGACTTCGAGATAGCCCAGGGCATGATCCGGCACTTCGTCAGGAGCTCCATATCCTGGACGTTCCTCTCCAAGCCGAGGGTGGTCATCTGCGTCCCCTCGGGCGTGACCGAGGTGGAGAAGAGGGCCGTCGAGGAGGCGACCTTACAGGCGGGCGCGAAGGAGGCCTACCTGATCGAGGAGCCCATGGCCGCCGCAATAGGGGCCAACCTCCCCGTCGAGGAGGCCTCTGGGAGCATGGTCGTCGACATCGGCGGGGGCACGAGCGAGGTGGCGGTCATATCGCTGGGCGGGA
>WRCU01000028.1 GCA_009783805.1 Oscillospiraceae bacterium | reverse complement strand
GCCGGCAATGACTTCGGGCTCACCCGGTTGGTCACTGTGAAGGGCGTGGTCTTCGAGGACCTGGACCTCAGCGGCTCTATGGACGAAGGGGAGTCACTCTTGGATGGGGTCACCGCCCATCTCACGTTGAATACGGGCGGAGCGCCCGGCTTCACGCCGGCCTCGTCGGCAGGCGACGGCGCGTTCGGGTTCACAGGCCTGGCGCCTGGGACGTACACGCTATCGTTCACGGGCATACCCGCAGGGTGGCAGATAGCGACGCCCGACGGGGCGACGGTCAGCGAGGGATCGGCAAGCGCGGTCTTCAGCCGGTCCGCGGGCGCTTGGGTCATTACGGTGAGGTCGGACGCCGAGTCCATATACGTGGAGACCGGGTTGGTCAAGATGAGCGCCATATCGGGCTATGTATGGAAGGACCATGACAATAACTGGGTGAAGGGCCCGTCTGAGGCGTTCTATGACGGACTTACGGTCACGCTGTACACGGATTGGGACGAAGGGTCGGGCTCGGGCACGTATTTAAGCGACGCGACGACCGGCCCGAACGGGGCGTACGAGTTCGGGGACCTGTACCTCGGCGAGTACGCGGTTGTCCTCACGCTGCCGGCTAACTGGCACGTCACCTATCCCGGCGAGGACGTCATGTCCAACGCGCCGACCCATGCGGTCATGCTCTCGGGCGTGGAGCCCGCGACGGACCTCAACTTCGGCGTGACGCAGCTCATCAGCCTAAGCGGGCGGGTTTGGGAGGATACGGAGATACCGGCCAACGGCTCCTACGACGCCGGCGACGCGCCCGTAGCCGGGGCGGTCGTGGCCATTACGGGTCCATACAAGTACTCGTCCTCCACGCTTACCGGCCCGGACGGGACCTACTCGTTCGTGGGCCTTTTATTAGGGGCCTATACGGTGACGCTGGCGGACGACAGGCTTGCGGACCGGCACCTGAGCAACGCGTTCGCCGGGGCCGTGGGCCCGCCGGCGACCGTGAGCCTCAACACCGCCTCGCGCTCATGGTCCGTCGAGAGCCACGTCGGCCACGACCAAGGCGGCCTAGACTTCGCGCTGGCCGGCGCCACCATGCTTAAGGGCAAGGTATGGGAGGACACGGACGGCGACGGCGCGTACCAAAGCGGGGAGCCGCTCATGGGCGGGCACGCGGTAGTCGTCTTCCATGACGACGGCAAGGGCGGCGGATACGTCCAGGTCGCGACGCTCGAGACGGACTCCGGCGGGGCGTACTCATACGCCGTGACGGAGCCTGGGCTATACAGGGTCTCGGTGACCCCGCCGACGCCTGCGTCAAACTGGGCGTTCACGTACGGGACGGACGGCGTGGCCGTCATGTCGGTCGCCGGCCTAGGCGAGACGCACGTCGCCGACTTCGGCATGGCCCGGTACGCGTCCGTGTCTGGGCTCGTTTGGCTGGAGCTGGACGGGGACGGGCTATACGCGGCAGGAGGCGTCGGCGAGACGCCGATACACGGGCATTACGTGACCGTATACCGCAACGGCGTCCAGGTTAGGACAGCCGAACCGACGGCGACGGATGGCAGGTACGGATTCGACCTGCTGATTCCCGGGGACTACGTAGTCACCTTCGAGGCGGTGCCCGGCCACTTGGTGACGAACGCCGGCGATGGGTTCGACCCGTCGACGCGCACGTGGTCGATGACGATCCTGTCCGGCGACGTCAAAGGCGGCCTGGACTTCGGGTTCACGCCGGAGAGGGCGATAACGGGGGCCATATGGGCCGACGACGAAGCCGACGGCGTCTGGGGCGCGGGTGAGGACGCCATGGGAGGCATCCAGGTAAGGCTGCTCGTCTATGACGGGACGGGCTATGTCGGCGCGCCGGCATACCCGGCGCCGGTTCTGACGGGCCCTAGCGGGGAGTTCGGCTTCACCGGGCTTCCGCCCGGCCAATACCGCGTGGCCGTCCTGGGAATGGAAGCCTATATATGCACGAACCCTTCGGCGCCCCAAACGGCCGAGGACAGGGCATTGGACTACGGATTCGGCGCGGCGGACACCTTGCTCACGCTGCATAGGGAGATGGGCCTCGTCCTGCCGGTCAGCCTGTCGGGCCTCACGTTCATAGACAAGGACTCCAGCGGGTCTTATGAGCCCCATGCGGACGCGCCTTGCTCGGTCAAGGTGACGGTCGAGAGGCTGGCGCCGCAGCCTTCGGCCTATGCGTGGTTCGTGACGGACGGGCTCACCGGGCTGTTCGACTCGGGGTCCGCGCTGGGCCTTAGGCTCCCGCCGGGCACGTACAAGGTTACGTTCGAGCCGATGGCGGACCATACGGTCTCGACGGACGGTACGGGGTTCGACGCGAATACGATCTCATATACGGTCACCTTGGGGCCGGGCAAGGCCCGCGACGACCTGGAGGTAGGTTATAAGGCGGCTTACCTCATCACGGGCTATGTATGGAAGGACCTCAACTATGACGGCGCGGCTGGCGCCGAAGAGCCGCACTTCACGGACGGGGACTCCATCTGGGTGACGGTCACGGCCGACGCCGGCGGGCACGGGCCTTACGCTTCTGCGGTAGGCGATGACGGCAGGTTCGCGGTCGAGGTCGACGGGCCGGGCGCGTATACCTTGGTCGTGACGGGCCTCCCCGCGGGTTACCTCATAACGTCGAAGGACCCCTCATACGACGCCGACGCCGACGCGTACGGCGTTGCCTTGAGCTATGAAGTCAGGGCCGCGCATTTGGAAATCGGCACCATGCTCTATGTGGGAGTCTCCGGCATGCTGTGGATGGACGGCGACGCGGACGGGATGCCCGGCGAGTCCGAAGGGCCGATCGCAGGCGCCTTGGTTCGCCTCATCGGGGCGGATGGGGGCACCGTCGCGGAGGCGCTGACCGACGGGTACGGCGCGTACTCGTTCGCGAAGGTGCCGCTCGGGACGTATGCCGTGGAGCTGGCGGACCCCCCCACCGCCAAGTCATTCTATACGGGATACGGCGGGCCGGACGCGCCGGGCCCCGCGGTCAGCTCGTTCGACCCGCGTACCGGGGTATGGACGCTCATCGTGGGCGAGGATGGGGTGGATAACGCGAACAGCGGCTATTGCGAGCCGTCCGAAGTGTCCGGCGTAGTCCAGGGCCTAAGTGGGGACGGCGGCGTAGTCGCCGGCTTGGCGGTGGAGCTCCACAAGAAAGGCGAGTCTGGTGCCTATGAGCCGTGGCTGTCGTCCACGACCGACGCGGGAGGCGCATACCACTTCGGCGCGTTGCTGCCCGGCGAGTATAAGGTGACCATCGAGGCGCCGGCCGGCTATCAGGTGACGCAAGGATCCGCGGGCGCCGTCGTGGGCGACGTCATAGTCATCGAGATGGCGATAGGCGGCCTGGGCGATGAGTGGGAGGGCCTGACTTCCATATACCTGCCCGAAACGCCCATCGTCGGCCCGCCCGGCGGCCAGACGGACCCGAACGGCGGGGGCGGCCAGGACGGCGGAGGGGGCCTAGCCGGCGGCGACGGTCAGGGAGGCGACGATAAGGATAACGATGGCGGGCCTTTAGGCGAAGAAGAGGGCACCGGCGACGGCGACGCGGCCGAAAAAGGCGGCGGCGGCCAGGATGGGGATGTGGGCGAGGGCGAATCCGACGTCCCCTACGGCGGCGTCGGTGACGACGACTTCTTCCCGGGCGGCTGGCAGACCGCGGACCCGCCGGTTACCGAAATCGTCGGGAACGTGCTGGTCCCGACGGATGAGGGGGGCGTCTACATGGAGCTAGACGAGTACGGCATCCCGTTCGGCCTATGGCGCTGGGACGAGGAAAGCGGCGTCTGGGTGTTCGAGAGGATCATGGATGGGGCGGATGGGCTGCCTTTCACCGGCGTGGGGGCGTTCCCCATATGCCTCGCGCTGCTGTTCGGCTGCTCCGTCGCGGGCCTGGGTATCACGCTGATGCCGGTGGGGCCGCTTCGTCCTAGGCGCCGCACCGGGAAGGGCTAAGCCGCCGCGTACGGCGAAAGCCTGGGTGTTTTAGGTAATGCGTGGATTGGGGGAAGGGTGGGGTCTTCGGGCGGAATCCTATCGAACGTGAAGGGCCTGCGCGTCCTGGCGGCGGGTTGCCTGATGCAGTTGTTCCTGGGCGTCATATACGTCTGGAGCGTCTTCGTGGCCCCAGTGAGCGAGCATTACGGCTGGGAGGTCGACTCGGTCAAGCTGACCACCTCGTTCATGCTGTGCATGTTCGTGGTCGGGATAATCGTGGGCGGCAAGATGCAGGCGAGGCTCACGACGCAGGTCATAGCCTTCCTGGGCGGGGCCACCCTCTCGGTGGGGATGCTGGCGAGCGGCTTCGTGCCCGTCGGCGCCCCATGGCTTATATGGCTCACGTACGGCGTTATGGGTGGGCTGGGGGTCGGCGTGAGCTACAGCGCGATAATATCGACGGCGCAGATGTGGTTCCCCGAGCATAGGGGCTTCGCCAACGGGGTGAGCGTCTGCGCGTTCGGGCTGTCGACCGTGCTCTTCGCCCCGCTTATCGAGGCCCTGCTCGGCGCGTTGGACGTATGGGCCGTTTTCATGGCGCTGGCCGCCATCTTCGCCGCCGTCGTCATCGCGATGTCGCCGTCCATCAAGAGGCCGGACGCGGTGGCCGCGCCCGCCTCCCATGCGGATGCCGCCGATGCCGGCACTGAGCAGCTCAGGATAGGGGAGATGGTCAGGAGGAAGGAATACTACCTAATAGCGCTCTCGCTCATGATGGGCACCTCGTTGTTCTTCGTCCTGAACCCCTCGTTGAAGATCATGGCGTTGGAACGCGGCTTGACCGGGTTCATGGCAACGGGTCTGGTCATGGTCACCGGCGTCGCCAACGCGATAGGGCGTCTGGCGGTCCCCATGCTTTCCGACAGGATCGGGCGCAGAGGGGGGGCCCTGGCCATCTGCGCGGTGACCGCCGCCTGCGCGGTCATCCTGGCCTTCGCCGAGTCGTACGCGTTCCTCGCGGCCGTCGCGGTCGTTTCGCTTTGCTACGGCGGCTATTCGGGCATATACCCGGTCATCACCGCCGACTATTTCGGGGTCAGGAACGTGGGCGCCAACTACGGCGCGGTGATGGTGGGGTTCGCGCTGTCGTCGCTCGCCTTCCCGGTGGCCGCGGGCGTGATCGGCGAAGGGTTCGCCAGGTTCGCCTTCCTGGGCGCAGCCGGCCTGGCCGGCACCGGCCTCGTCCTGACGCTCATCCTGATAGGGAGGAAGGACGGGATTAAGAAGAGGAAGGGTGGGTCTATGGGCGGTGGGTAAGCCTTTGGCCAACGACGGCCACCACGCGCGGTGGGGCCTGCCTGCCGACGTCAACCCACGATGGCCTTCAAGCGATCGAACGCGAGCCGCCCGGCTTCCGTCAGCCTCTCGGTCTTCCAGGCTGCCTTCTCCCCATCGCTGAAAGCGTTGCCTTTTGGCCAATTGACCATCGTTATGCTTATGCAGTAGCCCCCATAGCCGATCTCCAGCGTATGGGCGGCCGCGAACCCCAACCTGTCAAGTCCGGTTACGCAAGCCCAGTCGCCGAGGCCTTCCATTATGACCGCCTTATCCTTGCCTTCACGGTCGGGCCTGATCGACGCTTGGTAATAGGCTATGCCTCCGTTGTCTATGTATGGCCTATGGGCCGCGTTCCCCCCGTCCAGCATGGCGTCCTGATAGATGCCGATGGAGACGGAGTATGGTGAGCTCGCCCCCGCATCCGAGTTGTATACGGTGGTGATCCTACCCAGCGAAGATGGCTCGACCTTGTCGCCATTCCCTTCCCTGACCTCCACATCCCCCCCGAGCAATCGCCCGGCGTCATCCAAGGTGAGGAGCTCCGACGCCATGACCACCCGAGCGTCGTTGCCCGTGGGAGACCCATCGCCGTCGCCGCCTACGCCTCCGTCACCGCCTACGCCTCCGTCACCGCCGTCCCCCCCGCATGACGTGAGCATGCCGACCGTGAGCAGGATTGCCAGCGTTAAGGTTAGGCCTTTATTCATCTGCGTGACCTCCGGTCAATGGCGAATATGACGGGTCTTGCATTTTCGACGGTTTCGCGTATAATCCTATGGGTCCGCGTATGTCGGATTATATAACATGGCATGGGGGTCCTGGCAATGACGGTCTTGAGATACATAGTGAACGCGCTGCAGATCATATTCGCGCTGTCGCTGGTCATCATAGTGCTTCTGCAGTCCGGCAAGCAGGCGGGGCTGGGATCCATATCGGGGGGCGCGGAGACGTTCTTCGGCAAGAACAAGGGCCGCACGATAGACGCCGTCCTCAGCAAGTACACGTCCTTCGCGGCGATAGCCTTCCTCGTGACCTCCGTGAGCCTCTTCTGGCTTATCTCGCAGGATTAGCGGGGGGACGCACCGCCTAATACTCCATCCGGTTGATGACGTCCATCTGCAGGCGCCTCGACAGCGTCTGGAAGTATGCGCTGTACCCGCCCACGCGGACGATGAGGTCCATGTGCCTGCCCGGCTCCTCCATTGCCCTCAGCAGTTCGTTCTTATCCGTGACGTTCACCTGGATCTGCTGCCCCCCCTCGCGGAAGAAGGACCTGATGAGGGACATCGGCTTCCTGCCGTTATTGGAGAAGAGGCTTTTCGAGAACCTCATGTTGCACACTATCGTCGTGCATAGCCCGTCCACGGGTATCTTCAGCACGGAGTTGAGCAGGGCCGTGGGCCCCGATATGTCCTTGCCCTGCGAGGCGCCGGCGCTGTCCGCCAGGCACTCGCCGTCCAGGCGGCCGTCTGGGGTCGCGCCCGTGTTTTTGCCCTGCGGGTCGTGCACGACGAATATCACCTCGCCGGGGACGTACTTCCCGCCCACGAACGAATCCTGCCTCCTGAGCTCATCGAAGAGGAAGCGCGTTATGTCGGCCCTGACCGTGTCGACGCCGTCGTCGTCGTTTCCGAACTTGGGCGCCTTCATTAACTCCGACCTCAACCTGCCATAACCCTCGAAGTTGGCCAGCAGGGCGTCCCTGAGCTCGGCGGGCGTGGCGAAGCCTTCGTCATAGATGACCTTCTTGATGGCGTAGAGCGAGTCGGCCGCGTTCGTGATGCCTATGCACTCCAGCTGCGTGTTGTTGTATAGGGCGCCGCCGTTGTATATGTTCCTACCTTTGGCGAGGCAGTCCTCGACGAAGAGCGTCCGGAACGCGTACCCTTCCTTGCGCGAGACCAACCCCACTATCTTGTTGTTGACGCTCGCCTCCATCGCCGCGTAATGGGCGAGCTGCAGCTTGAAGGCTTCCATCAGCCCTTCGAAGCCGTCGTACGACGCTATGTCGCCGGTGGAGAAGCCGGAGTCGGCCTTTGACTTGGCCAGGTCCACGCCGCCGTACAGGGTCAGCTCGAGTATCTTGGCGACGTTCATCAGGCCGATGTCGTTCACGAACTGGCATCGGCCCGGGACCATGATCTGGCTGCAGCCCGCGAGGCAGTAGTCCCGCGCGTGCCTTAGGGGGATGCCCGCGCCCGTGAGCTGCGCGACCATGACGTCGTCGGAGTAGAGGGCCGGGAGGCCCTGCCCCGTCCTCATGAGCCTGTAGGCCTCCGTCCATAGGGCGTCATCCATATGGCCGTTTACCCTGAGGCATAGGTTAGGGCCCTTGTAGCCCGCCTCCCTGACGGCGCGCAGTATGAGCGAGGTCAGCCCGCTGTAGCTGGGCGAGCCGTTCGGCATGAGGCCCCCGACCGTCATGTTCTGTATGTCCGAGGCCTCATCGACCTTCACCATGAAGGCCTTGAGCAGGTATAGGGCGTCGTCCTCCGTTATGGTCCCTTTCCTTAGGTCGCGCTCATAGAATGGGTATAGGTACTTGTCGAACCTGCCGAAGGTGTCCGTGTCGGCCATTATGTGGGCGAACCACACGAGCTGCAGGGCCTGCCTGAACGTTTCGGGGGGCTCGGCCGATATGTGGGTCAGGTCGGCGTGCAGGTCCAGCATGTTCCTGCGCAGGTCGGGGTCGCGCTCGTTCTTGGCGGCGTCGAAGCAAGCCATCGCAGTCCTTTGGATGAGGATCGCGAACGTGTCCAGGATATAGTGCATGCCCATGTAGAACGACTCGAGGTCGTGCATTTCGGCCTTCGCCGCGTCTTTCGGCCTGGGCGGCCGCTTGACCAGCCCGTCCGTGTAGCCGCTCAGGTCGTCGGTGTAGCTGGGGGAGCGGATCGCATGGATACCCATCTTGTCGGTCTGGATGCCCTTCGCGTACGCGGCGTCGCTGATGTTCTCGCGCCGGGCGTTGATCCCCTTGAGCACCCGCTCATAGTCGACCACCACGTGCCCGTTGAACCAGGTGGAGCCGGCCGCGCACGTGCGTAGGCCGAACGTCTCGGCCTCGGTGAAGACCTCGCCGTTCAGCTTCGTGAAGTCGGGGTCCCAATAGGCCATGTGCCTATTTTCCTTGACCTTGCGGACGCGTTCCTGGGCCGCCGCCTTCCTGGCCTCGCCCATGCCTTCCATGTACTCATCCAGAAGGTTGGCCCGCAGGAAGGTCCCGCCGCCGAAGTGGAAGCCGGAGACCTCCCTTGACCCGTTCGGCTTATTGCCGACGACGAGCTCGCGGGGGTCCACCTCGACCGCGCAGTTCGACATGAAGGCCCTAATGGCCCGCGCCTCGCGCAGGACCGGATGCTCGCCGGCGAGCAGGGCGTACTCGCGCAGGTGGTGGCCCGTCGGCTTCGCGGGCTTGGAACGGTCGCGGTCCGATTCGACGAGGCTCACCCCCTTATGGGCGGCGAAGCGGTCGTAGGCGTCCTTATGCAGCTCGGAGACCTTGCGGAAATAGCCCATCGCGGCGTTCCTTGGCCCATATGGGGGTCACTCGGGGAAGAACCGGCTCCTGTTGCCGGAGACGTTCAAAAAATGCCTCATAATGTGCCTGACCTTGTCATAGACCTTGTCCTGCGCATTGAGTATGTCGCCCGGCTCGTCGCGCAGCGCGAAGTCATAGGCCTGACGGACCTCCGTGCCCACGTTGATCTTGGCGATGCCGCTTGCGACCGCCTCGAGTATGCATTCCCTGTTTATGCCCGACCCGCCGTGCAGCACCAGCGGGATGCCCCCGGTCGCCTCGCGCAGGGCCTTTATGTGCCCGATGTCCAGCCTCGCCTCCGGCTTTATGTCATTCCGCGTGTTCGCGGCGATCGCACCGTGGACGCTGCCCACGGCCACCGAGAGCCAGTCGCAGCCCGTCTCCCTCACGAAGTCCCTGGCGGACCCTATGTCGGTGAACCCTTTCCTGGTCCTGAAAAGCTCCTCATAGTCCATCCCTATGCCGCCGCTTTCATGGCCAGCAACCGACCCCAGCTCCGCCTCGGCGTATATGCCCGCCGCGTGCGCCATGTCGGCGACGCGCCTGGTCGAGGCGACGTTGCCCACGAAAGGCAGGCGCGAGGCGTCGACCATGACCGAGCCGTAGCCCGCGTCGATCGCACGCCTTATGATGGGTAGCACGTCGACGGCCATGTCGTCCTCGTCTATCTCCGGTATGTGGTCCAGGTGCAGTAAGGTATGGCCCTCGTCGCAGAACCTGGCGTACTCCTCGGCGACGGCCTCCAGGCTCCCGGCGTCGAACTTCCCCCACTCGAGCTTGGCCACCTGCACCATCGCTATGCCGTCCTCGTCCACGATGGCCGCGACGATGGGCTCGAGCATCGGCAGCCTAGGGACGTTGAAGGCGGGTATGATCGTCTTGTGCATTACCGCCAGCCTGAGTATCTCGTTTGAGTCCATTTGGGTTGTCCTCCCGTTTCATGGTTTACTCTTGATATTATCCTCTGCGTCAACCGTATAACGGCCCCAGGGCCTTGTAAGCCCTGTAGTCCGCCCCCTCGGGCTCGGACGTGCCGAAGGACGGCCACATCGCCGGCCTGCAGACCCTCTCGGCGGGGACGTTGTGCATCGATACCGGTATCCTCAGCAGCGCGCAGAGCGCGATGAGCTCGCGCCCTATGTGGCCGTGGCTGAGGACGCCGTGATTCGCCCCCCAGTTCGCCATCACGGAGTATACGTCCCTGAAGGCGCCGCCGCCCGTCAGGTTGGGCACGAACCAGGTCGTCGGCCATGTGGGGTCAGTCCGCTCGTTCATGGCTTCGTGGGCCTTCGCCGGCAAGTCCGCGGAATGGCCTTCGGCCAGCTGCAGCACCGGGCCCAGGCCCTTGATGAGGTTGACCCTCGACATCGTGAGGGGCATGCCGCCCCTGGTGAGGAAGTTGGAGGAATAGCCGCCGCCCCTGAAGTAGTCGCGGTTCGCCGGGCGCCATTTGCAATTTTCCAGGCATAGCGCCGCCTCCTCGGGCGTGATGTCCCAGAAGGGCTTCATCGCCGGGACGCCGCCGCATTCCTGCATGCCCGCGCCGTCCACGGCCGCCGCGCCCGAGTTGGTCAGGTGTATGACCCCGCCCGCGGCCGCGCCGGAGGCCTCGATACCCGAGACCCTG
>WRCU01000027.1 GCA_009783805.1 Oscillospiraceae bacterium | reverse complement strand
CTGATCAAGTTCCGGACGGCGGGGGTGACCATCAGTATCTCGGTCGCCAGGATGACGCCCCTGCCCTCCTTGGTCGGCACGAGCTGCTGCGAGACGACGCCTTCGAGCACGGTGGCCAGCTGGCTGCGTATCTGGTTCTGCTGGTTCGGCGGGAACCCGTCTATTATCCTGTCCATGCTCTTGGCCGCGCCCAGCGTGTGGATGGTCGAGAGCACCAGGTGCCCGGTTTCGGCGGCCGTGAGGGCTATGGATATGGTTTCGGGGTCGCGCATCTCGCCGACCAGGATCACGTCCGGGTCCTCCCTAAGCGCCGCCCGGAGCGCCGCGGAAAAGCTCCTCGTGTCGCCGCCCACCTCGCGCTGCACGACGACGCTGCTCTTATGCTTGTGGAGGAACTCTATCGGGTCCTCTATCGTTATGATCAATTTCCTTTGCTCGGCGTTGATCATGTCGATGAGGGCCGCCATCGTCGTGGACTTGCCGCTGCCGCTGATGCCGGACGTGAGTATCAGGCCTTTTTGCTTGCGCGCGAACTGCTTCACCGCCTCCGGGATGCCGAGGCTCTCGAACGGCGGGATCTCGAGCGGGAGCGCCCTCAGCGCTATGGCGTTCGTGCCCCTCTGCGAGTACACGTTAACCCTATACCTGCCCTTGCCCGGCCGGGAGAAGGAGAAGTCCACCTCCCCGTTCTCCTCGAAGGCCCTGCGCTGGTCCTCGCCCATGATCGACTCGGCCAGCCCCTTGGTGACCGCCGGCTTCAAGGGCTCATAGCCTTCCACCGGCGCTATCATGCCGCCCACCCTGAACATGGGCGGGCTGCCCACCGTTATGTGTATGTCCGTCGCGCGCGCCTGGATAGACCTTTCCAGCAGCCCCTCGATCTGGATCTCGCTACTTGACATAGACGGTCCTCATCATCTCTTTTATAGTCGTCTCCCCCTTGAGGACGAGCTCGGCCGCGTTCTCCATGATCGACCTCATCCCGGCGGCCGAGGCCGCCTTCCTTATCTCCTCGGGGTAGCTGTGGCTCCGCTCTATATGCGACCTTATCCGGTCGTCGACCAGCAGCATCTCGTGCACCGGCACCCGCCCGCTGTAGCCCGCGCCCCCGCAGGCCTCGCACCCTTTTTCGTGGCTCAGCGTGACGCCGGATCCTGGCGCCACCCCCAGGATGCCGCACTCCACCTCGTCGGCGGGCCGCTCCTCCCGGCACTTCGGGCACACCTTCCTCATGAGCCTCTGGGATATTATCCCCACCAGCGAGTCCGCCAGCAGGTAAGGCTCGAGGCCCATGTTCACCAGCCTGGTGACCGTGCCGGGCGCGTCGTTCGTGTGGAGCGTCGAGAGCACCAGGTGGCCCGTTATGGCGGCGCGCAGCGCGATCTGCGCCGTCTCCTCGTCGCGCACCTCGCCGACCACGATGATGTCCGGGTCCTGTCTCAATATGCTCCTGAGCCCTGACGCGAAGGTCATTCCGGCTTTGGCGTTGACGCTGACCTGGTTTATGCCGTCCAGGACGTATTCGACCGGGTCCTCTATGGTGACTATGTTTTTCGTGGGCGACCTCAGCTCCATCGCCATCGTGCACAGCGTGGTGGACTTGCCGCACCCGGTCGGGCCCGTGAGCAGGATGACGCCGTGCGGCGCCGCGAGCATGGCCTCGTACAGCTCCTCCTGCCTGCCCGAGAGCCCCAGCAGCCCGCGCGTGAAGTTGGCGGCCCCCTTGTCGTGTATGCGCAGCTCGAGCTTCTCCCCGTGCACCGTGGGTATCGTGGAGGCCCTTATGTCGGCGTTCTTCCCGCCGCTCTCATGGTCGATCCTGCCGTCCTGCGGCAGCCTCTTCTCGGCGATGTTCATGCCCGCCACGAGCTTCAGGCGCGTCGAGAGGGCCGGGTACACGTCGGTCGGGGCCCTGAGGGTCTCCTCCAGCACGCCGTCCACCCTGCACCTGACCCTGAAGTACGATTCGTAAGGCTCTATGTGTATGTCGCTGGCGCCCAAGGCTATCGCTTTGTCCAGGATGGAGTTCGCGAGGTTGATGACCGGCATGCTCTTCATGTCGTCCTGCTGGCTTCCGGCTTGCCTACCCTGGTTGTACATCATTCTCCTCGCTATATGCCGCGCCCGCCTTAAGGCAGGCGTATCAGGCATGCATGGCATGCTGCGCCTTGGGTCCCTAATAATATATAATGAATGCCGAACGCAAGTCAAAGGCGGCGCGCTGGGCGCGAAGGCGGCATGGGACATGGAAAACATCGTTCGCGAGATGATCAAGATAGAGGGGCTGGCCAGGGAGATGGCCTCGGAGGCCGAGCGGGACAGGAAGGCCCAACCGGAGGTGCTGGCCTCCGTCGCGTCCGAGATGGGGGGCCGCATGGAGCGGGAGCTGAGGGAGCGCCTGGAGGCCGTCAGGGCGGAGTCCGTCCGGGAGGCCGACGAGAGGGTCGCCGCCATCGAGGCCGAGTGCGCGGCCAGGCTCGAGGGCCTGAGGCGCGAGTACGCCGCCGCCAGGGACGCGTTGGCGGAGTCCTTGTTCCTCTCCGTGATAAGGGGCAAGGCGGCCGGATGACCGACTACGGCGGCCTCAACGCCAAAATAGGCGCGCTCAGCGGAAGGCTGCTGGGCCCCGGCGACTACGAGTCGCTCATCGGCCTGAGGACCGTGCCGGAAGTCGTGCTCCGGCTCGTGGGCTTCGAGGGCTACTCGGACCTGCTGGGCGGGATCGGCCAGGACGGGATCCACCGCGGGCAGATCGAGGGGAGGCTCACTTCCCTGGCCTTCCGGGATTTCAACGGGATCCTCACCTACATCACGGACCCATCCCTGCGCGAATGCGTCTCGGCCTTCCTCCTGAGGCACAAGGTCGGGATCTTGAAGTACCTGATCGGGTCGGTGGTGAACGGGCACAAGGTCACGGGCGGGCTCGCCGAGATAAGGGCGATACTGGGCAAGGACTCGGTCGGCGATCTGCCGGGCCTCATAGACAGCGCGGATTTGGCCGAGTTCCGTGGGCGGCTGCGGGGTACCAGGTTCGCCTCGGCCATGGCCGCCGGGGCCGGGCTGCCCACCTCCGACATCCAGACGGCGGAGGCCGGCCTGGACGTATGGCACTCCATGACCCTATGGAAGTCCGTGGGCAAGGCCCCGAAGGAGAGCAGGGACGCGCTCGCCCCCGTCGTTGGCGCCGAGATAGACATGCAGAACATCATATGGCTGTACCGCCTGAAGGCTTCGTTCCCTTCGGCCCCCAAAGGCTACTACTCGTCCCTCGTGCCTTTGGGTCGCAGGCTGAGGTCCGGGGCGCTCGTGGCCATGGCCGAGACGCGTACCCTCCGCGAGCTGAGGGAGGCGGTGGCCGAGTCGCCGTACGGCGGGCTCCTCACCGACTTCGACAGGCTGGACCGCTGCCTCCTCACCGCGATGGGGGGCATATACCGCGACGCGAGCGTGGGCCACCGCGGGTCGGCGGCCCCCACGGTGCGCTACCTGTTCCGCCGCGGCCTTGAAATAAGGAACGTTACTTCTATAATTGAGTGTGTCAGATATGGCCTGGGCAGGGAGGAGATGCTCGCCCACCTCATATGCTAGCCCCCCGCGGAGGGGGACGCCGGGGCGTGCGCGGCTCGGGTCGGGCGGTGACCTTTTGATAGAGACGATGAAGTACATAAACATAATGGGGCCCGTCGACGACGTCGACAGGGTGATCGAGCGGTACGTCTCCCGGTATGACATACAGCTCGAGCGGACGGCCAGGGAGCTCCCCAACGAGAAGGGCCTTACGGAGCTGACCGGCCCCAACCCCTATGCGCGGGCCTTGGCCGAGGCGGACGAAATGGCCGGCCTGCTCCCCCCGGCCCCGGCGGGCGCGAGGGAAGGGGCCCGGGCGCGGGTGCCGTCCATGGGGGCCGAAGAGGCCCTGGAAGTCATCAGGCGGTTCTCGGAGCATATGGGCGAGGTGTCCTCGAACCTGAGCGGCCTGAGGGGGAGGCGTGACGGGTGCGTATCCGCCATCGCGGCGCTTGAGCCGTTCTCCGAGCTGGAGTTCGACTTTGAGTTGATCATGGGCTTCGAATTCATCCGCTTCGCTTTCGGCAGGATGCCGACCATGAACTTCAAGCAGTTCGAGGCCTTCATATACGAGGACTCCGAAATACTGTTCGTGCACGCGCGCACGGTCGGCGACTACCTGTACGGAATATACTTTGCGCCTGAATCGTGCATGGACAAGGTGGACTCGATATTTTCCTCCCTCCACTTCGAGAAGACGCCCATACCCACGTCCGTCAACGGCGAGGAACTTTCGGGATCCCCGTCCCAGATAATCGGGAGGCTCCGGTCGGAGCTCGACGGGCTCAACGCCTCCATAGTCGAGGCTGACCGCGCCACCATGGAGGAGGCCCATGCGGGCGGGGCCGGGGCCATGGGCGCGGCCCGGTTTGAGGAGGCCCGCGAGGCGCTCAGGCGGCTGCACTCATGCCACGAGATGAGGCGGTACGCGGCGAAGACGCCCAACGACTTCTACATCATGGTGGGCTGGACCACGGAGTCGAGCGCCAGGAGGCTCGAGGCGGAGACGGCGGGGGACGACAGGCTCGTGCTCATCTCGGAGGGCGCGAACGTCTCGATCCTGTCCAAGCCCCCCACCAAGCTGAGGACGCTGAGGTTCTTCAGGCCCTTCGAGTTCTTCGTCAGGATGTACGGGCTGCCCTCATACGACGAGATTGACCCCACCGCGTTCGTGGCGGTCACATACTCCATCTTGTTCGGGATGATGTTCGCCGACGTCGGCCAAGGGGCGGTCCTGATGCTGGCGGGACTGGCCATATACCTCCTCCGGCGCGCGAGGACCGCCTTGATAGCCTGCGTCGTCGGGTTCCACTCCATGGCCTTCGGGTTCGTCTTCGGCAGCTTCTTCGGCATGGAGTTCGACGGGCTCTGGCTGCACCCGGCCGAACCCGACAGCATCGATACCATACTCCTATACTCGGTGGGGATCGGCGCGTTCATCATCATCGTCTCCATAGCGTTCAACATAGCCAACTCGCTGCGGAAAAGGGCCTTCAAGGACATGCTGCTCCACCCCAACGGGCTGGCGGGCGTCATCTTCTACGGCGCGCTGGTCACGATCGTGCTCCTGACGGCGTACGGCAGCCCCGGAACGGCCGGCAAGGTCGCCCTGGCCTTCGTCGTCCTGCCGATGGCCCTCATGTCATTCCGGGAGCCCATCGGCAAGCTCATCTCCGGCAGGAGGGACATATACAAGGGAAGCTTCGGGCTGTTCCTCTTCGAGACGTTGATCGGCGCCTTCGAGGTCACGCTGGGCTACTTTTCCAACACCGTCTCCTTCGTGCGGGTCGGCGCGTTCGCGCTGAGCCACGCCAGCATGATGCACGTGGTCTTCATGCTCTCCAGGGGCGCGGGGGGCGGCTCAAACCCCGTCACCGTCGTGCTGGGCAACGTCCTGGTCATGGCCCTCGAAGGCCTGCTGGTGGCCATCCAGGTGCTCAGGCTGGAATTCTACGAGATGTTCGGCAGGTTCTACGAGGGGGGCGGCCGTGAATTCAAGCCGGTCGAGTACTGACCGAAGCCTGCGTGCCGGCCTTTTGGCGGGGCGCGCGCTTCGGGTGCGGCGCCCCCGACGTTTGCGGGGACGCCGCCATACATGGATGGGGAAGGTTGGTGATTAGGCTTTGGCTCTTACGGTGACGGTGGCCTTGCTGGCCATATGCGCGGCCGCCCCTGCGGCGGCCCACCGCGCGGGGATGCTCGGCGTGCGCTCCGTGCGGCTGGCCCTGGGGCTCAACGCCTTCGCGTTCTTCGGCCTGCTGGCCGCCGCCACGGCCCTCATGTTCATGGGCGGCCCCACGGCCGCCGCCGCGGGCCTGGCCGAGACGGCCGAGGGGGCGGGGGCCGCCGCCGGCGAGGCGGCCGGCTCCGGGCTGGCGTACATAGGCGCGGGCATAGCGGTCGGGCTGGGCTCGCTCGGCGCGGGCATAGCGACGGGATCGGCCGCCAGCTCCGCCTTGGGGGCGCTCTCGGAAAACGAGGGCATCATGGGCAAGGCATTGATATTCGTGGCCTTGGCCGAGGGGATAGCCATATACGGGCTCATCATATCCTTCATGATCCTCAACTCGCTGTGAGGATGCGGCTCATTAGCGACAACGTGGACACCCTCACCGGGATGAGGATAACCGGCGTCGCCGGCGTCGTGGCCCATACGAGGGAGGAGTTCCGCGCGGCCATGGACGACGCGGTCGGGGACGCCGACGTCGCCGTCGTGATCGTGACCGAGCTGCTCGCCAAGAGCTACCCGGACATAGCGGACGAGGTGAAGCTGGGCCGGTCCATGCCGCTGCTCGTGGAGGTGCCCGACAGGCACGGGACGGGGCGCCCCCCGGACTTCATAACGGCGTACGTCAGGGACGCGATCGGGCTGCGCATATGAGCCGCGGGGCGGGATGGGCCGCGCGGCGCGGACGGGGGTTCGGATGAAGGTAAGCGATAAGCTGGAGCTCTTCAGGATGATGGCCGTCAAGGAAGCCGGCGAGAAGAGGGACTCGATACTCCTGGAAATGGACGCCGAGCATGACCGCTTCGTCGCCGGGATCGTCTCCGCGGGCAGGGCGAAGGCCGAGAAGGCCCTCGGCGAGGCGCGGGCGAAGGCGAGGCAGGAGATGAACGTGCGCATGCTCAAGGCTGAGGGCGAGGCCAGGATGGCGCTCGTCAGGGCCCGGGGCGAGATGGAGGGCGAGCTGTTCTCGATCGTCACGGCGCGCCTCATGGAGTACGTGGGCACCAAGCCTTACATGGACTCCCTGGCCGCATCCATGATGGAGGCGGCGGCCGAGTTCCCCGACATGGCCTTTCGGGTCTGCGCCAGGGACCGCGCGCGGATGGGCGCGGACTGGCCCACAGGGCTTCTCGGGCGGGTCACGCCCGATGAGGGCGACGGCATGATAGGCGGCTACGTCGGCGTCACGGCGGACGGCGGCCTGACGCTGGACAACGCGCTGAGCTCGCGCCTGGGCGAGGCCAGGTCGGGCTTTTCGGGCTTCGGCCTGGGGGAGGCGCGGTGAGGGCGAAGGCGGCGGTCTGGGCGAGTCCGCATATGGGGGGTGCTCATGGGCGACGGGCCCTCAGGTAGGATAATAGGCGTGAACGGCCCGATTCTGCATGTCTCGGACCCCGACGCCTTCCGCATGGCGGAGATGGTCTTGGTCGGGGAGGGCCGGCTCGTCGGCGAGGTTATATCCGTATCCGACGGCCACGCGACCGTGCAGATATACGAGGACCCGTCCGGGCTCAGGCCGGGCGGCCCCGTCCGCGGATCCGGGAAGCCGCTGGGGGTGAGGCTCGGCCCGGGCATCATCGGGGGCATTTTCGACGGTATACAGCGCCCCCTGGAGGCCATCAGGGCGGAGTCGGGCGTATACATACCCAAAGGCTCGCGCGTCCCCAGCCTGGACCCCGACAGGGTCTGGCAGGTCACGATGAGGGCGGGGGAAGGCGACCGCCTGACGGGGGGCTCCGTCATCGCCGAGGTCCCGGAAACCGGGTCCGTGACCCATAGGGTGATGGTCCCCCCCGGCCTATCCGGCACGGCCGAGTCGGTCGTCGGGAGCGGCGGGTACCGCATGGGCGACGCGCTGCTGACGCTGCGCCTCGACGGCGGGGGGACCGCCGCGGTCACGATGTGCCAGGAATGGCCCGTGCGGAAGGTCCGGCCCGTCGCCGAGTCCATGGAGTCCAGGGAACCGCTCGTCACGGGCCAGCGCGTGATCGACTCCATCTTCCCCATCGCGAAGGGGGGCAAGGCCGCGCTCCCGGGCGGCTTCGGCACGGGCAAGACCATGCTGCAGCATCAACTCGCGAAGTGGTCCGACGCCGACGTCATCGTGTACGTGGGCTGCGGGGAGCGCGGGAACGAGATGACGCAGGTCCTGGAGGACTTCGCCGGCCTCAAGGACCCCAAGACCGGGAAGAGCCTCATGGAAAGGACCACGCTGATAGCCAACACCTCAAACATGCCGGTGGCGGCCCGCGAGGCCAGCATATACACCGGCGTCACCATAGCCGAGTACTACCGCGACATGGGATACCACGTGGCCATCATGGCCGACTCGACCTCGCGCTGGGCCGAGGCCCTGCGCGAGCTGTCAGGCAGGCTCGAGGAGATGCCCGCCGAGGAGGGGTTCCCCGCCTATCTGGCCTCCAGGCTCGCGCACTTCTACGAGCGCGCCGGCTACGTGCGCACCTTGGGCGGGGCCGAAGGCTCCGTGACGATCATCGGCGCCGTCTCGCCGCAGGGCGCGGACTTCTCGGAGCCCGTGACGGCGAGCACCAAGAGGTTCGTCAGGTGCTTCTGGACCTTGGACAGGAACCTCGCCTATGCGAGGCACTTCCCGGCCATCCAGTGGCTGACCAGCTACAGCGAGTACCTGGACGACCTCCAGGACTGGTTCGACGCGCGCCTGGGCCCCGAGTTCAGGGAGCTGAGGGCCGAAACCCTGAGGCTGCTCAACGAGGAAGGCAAGCTGATGGAGATCGTGAAGCTCATAGGCGCCGACGTGCTCCCCGAGGAGCAGAAGCTCATACTGGAGATGGCCCGGGTCGTGAGGGTCGGCTTCATACAGCAGAACGCGTACCACGCCTTCGACTCCTCGGTCCCGTATGCGAAGCAGCTCGGGATGCTGGGCGTCATGATGCTGCTGTACGGGAAGTGCAGGGCCCTGGTCGCCGAAGGCCACCCGATGCGCGCCTTGAGCGCCGACCCGATCTTCGCGAAGGTCACCTCCATGAAGTACACGGTGCCGAACGACGACCTGTCCGGGATAGACGGGCTGCGCCGCGAGGTGGAGGCCTTCTCGCTCCGCCATGCCGGGGGGCTGGCGGATCACGGCGCCGTGGGCGCTGGCCGGGTCGGGGGCCAGGGACGGGCGTGACTATCGTCTGATGGGGGGGTCCTGGGTGACGGGCCGATCGGAATCCTACGCGGGTAGCCTGGAGTATGCTGGCGTGACCGAGATAAACGGTTCCTTCATGGTCCTCAAGGGGGTTCGGGGCGCGTCGTACGACGAGCTGACCGAGATAACCGTGGGCGGCGCCAAGAGGAACGGCAGGGTGGTCAGGGTCGAGGGTGACCTGGCGGTCGTGCAGGTCTTCGAGGGCACGTCGGGCATAGGCCTCTCGGACGTGAGGGTCAGGCCGAAGGGCAGGCCCATGTCGATGAGGCTCTCGACCGAGGTGCTGGGCAGGACCTTCGACGGGGTCGCCAGGCCGGCGGACGGCTTGGGCGAGGTGTACGCGGAATGCGTGCGGGAAGTGGGCGGCAGCCCCATCAACCCCACGTCCAGGGTCTACCCGAGGGACTACATCGAGACCGGCATATCGGCCATCGACGGCCTCGCCACGCTCATCAGGGGCCAAAAACTGCCCATCTTCTCCGGCAACGGCCTGCCCCACGACCAGCTGGCGGCGCAGATAGTGAGGCAGGCCTCGCTGGGCGCCGGCAGCGAGGGCAGGTTCGCGGTCGTCTTCGCGGCCATGGGCGTGAAGCGCGACGTCGCGCTCTTCTTCCGCCGGGCGTTCGAGGAGAGCGGCGCCGCCGGGCGCGTCGCGTCGTTCATAAACATGGCGAGCGACCCTATAGTCGAGCGCATCATGACCCCTAGGTCCGCGCTGACCGCGGCGGAGTACCTCGCCTACGAGAAGGGGATGCACATACTCGTGGTCATGACGGACATGACCTCATACGCCGAGGCGCTCCGCGAGCTTTCCTCCTCGAACGGCGAGATCCCCAGCAGGAAAGGCTACCCCGGATACCTGTACTCGGACCTGGCGTCGCTCTATGAGAGGGCAGGGATCGTCAAGGGCTGCCCGGGCTCGCTGACGCAGATACCCATACTCACGATGCCCAACGACGAGGTGACGCACCCCATCCCGGACCTGACGGCGTACATAACCGAGGGCCAGATCGTGCTGGACAGGCGGCTCGCGCAGAGGGGCGTATACCCGCCGATTAACATACTCCCGTCGCTCTCCAGGCTCATGAAGGACGGGGTCGGCGAAGGCTTCACGAGGGAGGACCACCCCGACCTGGCCAACCAGATCTTCTCCTCATACAACCGCGTGGGCGAGGTGAGGGCGCTGGCCTCCGTGATAGGCGAGGACGAGCTGGGCGACATGGACAAGGCATACATGAGGTTCGGCTCCGAATTCGAGTCCAGGTACGTGAACCAGCCGAAGGGCGAGCGGAGGGACATGACCGCCACGATAGGCTTGGGTTGGGAGATCCTCAGGATGCTCCCGAAGGGCGAGCTGGACAGGGTCAGGTCCGAGTTCCTCGAAAGGTACTACTGATGGATCCCAGCACGTTCCCCACCAAGGGGAACCTGATAGCGGCGAAAGGCACGCTCGCCTTGTCCAGGCAAGGCTACGACCTCCTCGACAAGAAGCTGAGCGTGCTCATACGCGAGCTCATGGACCTGAACGAAAAGGCCAGGGAGG
>WRCU01000026.1 GCA_009783805.1 Oscillospiraceae bacterium | reverse complement strand
CGGGGACGCCGAGCTGGTCGACGGGACCGGGGGTGGGGCCGTGCCCAGGGCCATCACCCACCTGGCGGTGGAGGTCCCGCTCCACAAAAAGATAGAGGCCTTGAGGAAGTACCTGAACATGAATCCGTCCGAGAGGGTCATGGTCTTCATAAACAAAAGCGACCAGATCACGAACGTCGCGGAGAAGCTGAAGTACCACAAGGTCAGTGCCGAGGGCGTCCACGGGTCATCCTTCCACGCCGAGCGGAGGCGCGTCTTGAACGCCTTCCGGCACGGGGAGGTAGCCGTCCTGGTCACGTCCGACCTGATGTCCAGGGGGCTGGACATAGGGTTGATCACGCGGGTGGTCAACCTCGACCTGCCCGCCGACAAGGCGGCTTACTTGAACAGGTCGGGCAGGACCGGCAGGATGGGCGCCGTAGGCGAGGTGATCACGCTGTCGACTCCGGCGGAGCTTAGGCCCCTGCTGAGCATGGCGAACGCCCTGGGGATCGGCGTGGGGATGGTGAGGTTCCGCGAAGGCTCGATGGTGCCGGCCGGCGAGTTGGGCGCCAAGGCCGGCCCCGGCGCGCACGGTCATGGCAGGCCCGCGGGGCGGCGGGGCGGCGGGGCGGAGGCGGGACGGGACAAGGCCGCCGATAGGCGGGTCAGGCCCGCCTACAAGCAAGGTAAAGCCGTCGACGGTCAAGGTAAGGCCGCCGACGCCGGCGGGTTGCTGGAGGCCGCGTCGGAGGCCGTGGATAGGGTCGGCGGCGGGGGCGGGAACTACCGGCTGACCCATGGGCCCGTAAGGAAAAAGGCCGCCCGGACCGCGGATAAGGGAAGGCGGCGCGTCGCGGGCGGTTCGGCCCAATCCGCGCGTGATGGCCCGGTCGGGGCTGGGGACGCGGGCGGCCGCGGCGGCTCGCACGGCCGAGGCGACTCGCGCGGTCAGGGCGCCAAGCGCTATCGGGCCGACGCCGGTGGGCCCGGCGGCCGCCGCGGCACGGCGCCCCATATGGCGGCGGGTTCGCAGGCGGGGCGAGGCGGGCCCACAAAGCCGAAGCCAGGCCGTAAGGCGTAGTCGGGCCGTTAGGCATAGCCGGCATTATTAAGGTGGCGTCATAGATGCGTTTCAGGCCATGCATAGACCTCCATGGGGGCCGCGTCAAGCAGTTGGTGGGCTCGACCGTCGGCGACCCGGGCGGGCCGCGCGAGAACTTCGTGACCGACCTGCCCGCCGCCCACTACGCGTCCATGTTCCGTAGGGACGGGCTGACCGGCGGGCACGTCATCATGCTGGGCCCGGGGAACGAGGGAGAGGCGCTGTCGGCGCTCACGGCCTGGCCCGGCGGCATGCAGCTGGGCGGGGGGGTCGGCCCGGGCAACGCGGCCGCGTTCCTGGAGGCCGGCGCCTCCCACGTGATAGTCACGTCCTACGTCTTCCCCGATGGCAGGCCCGATATGGGTAGGCTGAGGGAGATGGGCCGGATCGCCGGTAAGGGGAGGCTGGTCATCGACCTGAGCTGCGCGGCCGTCGGCGGCGAGTACGTCGTGGCGATGGGAGGCTGGTCGCGCCTGACGGAAACCGTGCTGGATGCGGGTTTGATGGGCGCTCTGGCGGAGCATTGCGACGAGTTCCTGATCCATGCCGTGGACAAGGAAGGCAAGAGGGGTGGGGTCGACGCCGGGCTGATCGCACTCTGCGCGGAAGGCTCGCCCATCCCGGTGACCTACGCGGGCGGGGTCAGGGACATGGGGGACATAGAGGCGATAATGGCGCACGGTAAGGGCAGGGTGGACTACACGGTCGGCAGCGCGCTCGACGTCTTCGGCGGCTCCCTGCCATACGCCGCGTTGGCCGTGATGGGGAAAGGCCCGATTGGGCCTCGCGATGGGGGGGGACGGGATTAACGCGTTCGTATGGGCCTTCTGCGGGACCGTCGTGGCGGGGCTGCTGCTGCTGGCGTACATGAGGTTCGAAAGCGCCTGGTTTCGGCTGGCGTACGCGTCGCTGCCGCCGACCGGCGGGCTCTCAGCCTCCGCCATGGAGGGCGAGAGGATACCCGGGGTAAGAGGGGCGCCCGACGCGATCAGGCTGCGCGTCGGTGGGGCCAGGACGCCGAAAGGCAGAAAGGCCGGCCACATAAGGGTCTTGCACATTTCGGACGTGCACGTCGGGCAGCTGGGCGTCGGAATGGGCAGGATCAACGGGGCTATAAGGCGCGCAGATCCCGATATGATCGCCTTTACCGGCGACTACATAGAGAAGGCCGAGGAATGCGGCCGATTCATCCGGTTCATGGGCATGGTCGGGTTCGGCGGCCCGATCTTCCTGTGCATGGGCAACCACGACCACAAGGCCTTCCACGGCCAGGCGAGGCGCCGAAGAAGCGCCTCGGCCGCCTCGGCCGCCTCGGCCGCCTCGGCCGCCCCGGCGCGTCCGGGTGCCCCGGCTATCCCGGCGGGGTTGGGTGCCATTCTGGACGGGGCGTGCGAGGCGGCCTGCGGCGACGGCGGGTGCGAGGGCATGCGGGGGTTCGCGGAAGGCATCGCACGCGCCAAGCCGAACGCCGCGGTGCTGACCAACGGGACGGAGACGCTGCATTATGACGTGCGCTCCGGCGGATGGGCCGAGGGCCCGGGCGAGGGCGTCTGCGCCGTCTCGGTGACGGGGTTCGACGACCTGAGGGCGGGGAAGATGGACGCGGCCAAGGGCCTGGCGTCTAGGGACATGGGGGCCGACGTCAGGCTGGCCATGGCCCATAATCCGGACGCCGTCCTCGGCCTGCCGGAGAAAGCCTTTGACTACATATTGAGCGGCCACTTCCACGCGGGGCAGATATGGACCCCTTTCCACCTAGAGTATAGGATGCTGCGCAGGGAGCGGCTGAGCAAGATGAACGTCAGGAAAGGCCTGTTCGGATTCCCGGCCGGGCTGCTATACATAAGCGCGGGAATAGGGTGCGTCAAGGTGCCTTTGCGATTCCTTGCGAGGCCGGAGATCAGCGTCCTGGACGTCCCGTTGCCCGAGGCCGACCCGGCGCGCCTAAATCTGCGGCCATAAAGGCGGCGCGGCGAGTTCGCATGCCCTAGCACGCGACGGACCCGGTGCGGATGGCGCGGGACGGGCTTCGCCTCTTAGGGGCCCCTTCCTATAGGATTAGGCCTCATAATATGTCGACGGAGAAGACGCGCGCGTTTTCGGCGCGCCAAGGCTCCCTCCCCGTGGTCTTCAGGGGGGTGAACGCCAACCCGCGCACCTTTTCGGCCGGCTCGCCGAACCCGAGCCTCACGAGCCTCATGCGGTTGCCCTCGACCTTCGCCAGGACCTCCCGCCCGGAATCGCGGACCGCCTCGACCAGGAAGTCCGATACCATGGTCTCCGGGAATAGGATCCCGTCGAAGTCCAAAGGGCGGTTGGACATCATGTTGTGGGTCAGGGCCGCCCTCATCTCGTTCATGGGGTTTATGGGCCTTACGGTAGCCCTGTCCAGGTCGCTGTCGAAGACGAGGCGCATGCCCCTCACCGTTCGCGGCTCACCATACATGAACTCCACGCGCTCGCCCAGGCGGAGCGTGACGCCGTTCTCGGCGAACGCCGGCTTCGACGACGTGGGGGTTCCACCGGCATGGGCGCGGGCCCCGCCGGACGCGCCTTGGGTGTTCCCCCTTACCAGGCCGGACATGGCCGCAAGAGGGATAGGCCTGTCGAACCCGTTGCGCAGCGGCTCGTATCGGGGGTCGAGGGTCGCCGACGCGGTCAGGTCCGAGACCCTCCTCCTCAGGTACGGCAGGAAGCAGTCCTGGTCCATGAGCGACTGCTGCAGCCCACCCAGGAGGTCGCCGCTCTGATACACGCCCCTGGGCGTCACCCCGGATCGGACGGCCATGTGGGCGGCCGTGCCGGAGGCCTGGCCCAACCCCATGCACGTGGCCATCACCCTCGTCGAGCTGAGGGCGGAGTGCGTCGCGCTGATGTTGCGGCCCGCGAACATGAGGTTGGGCACGTTGGCGGAGTATAGGCATCGGTACGGGATCCCGTACGGCGACGGCGCGGGGTGGAAGATTGTCGGGGGCCCGCCGTGCAGGAACCCGCCGGGGTGGTGGTCGTCCATCGTCCAGCCGCCGTAGGCCACTATGTCGTCGAAGGCGCCGCCGGACTCCACGTCGCCTTGCGTCAGGGTATGGTCGCCCACGTACCGGAGGCTCTCGCGCTTCCCGGGCAGGAAGCCCACCCAGTCCAACTCCCAATGGTCCGCGTCGTAGTCGCCGCCGTTCTTGACGTAGTCGGCGACCCCCCATGCGACGCGCAGCAGCTCGTCGCGCGTCCTTTCGGTGCATCCGGCGCCGCCGCCCATGCCGCCGAGCTCGATGTACCAAAAATTCTCGTCGACGATCGACTTGGCGGGGACCCTATGAGGCAGGTCGGAGGACTTGTACTTGTAGGCGCGGGCGGGGGGGGTATATATGGACCTGCGGCCCGTCCGCCGAAACTGCAGGAGGCATGACATCCCCATGGTCAGCCCGTCGGGCTCGTCCGGGGCTATCGACTCCCCATGCTCGAGCCGGCCTTCCCTGCCGATCCTGTGGTCCGCGCCCGTCAGGCCCGCGAGGACGCTGTCGCCTGAGCAGTCGATGAATATCTCGGCCTCCACGTCCACCCATCGCTGCGTGGTCGTCTGGTAGCCGGTGACGGACTTGACGGCCCTGCCGCCCGGGCCGCGGCCGCGCATGTCGGCCATGCAGCAGGCGCAGTTGAGGAACGCGGTGGCATTCCCCTCCGCCATGACCTTTTCGTAGAGGACGCCGTCCCATATGCCGTAATTGCGCATGGGGTTGATGCGGAAGTTCTCCAGCTCCAGCTCCTCGGCCAGCCCCGTCTCCCTGTTGTTGGGGCCGTGCGCGCCGCAGACCCACATCCTCACCTCGCTCGACGCGTTGCCGCCGAACATGGGCCTGTCATGCATGACCGCGACCCTGGACCCGAGCCTGGCGGCCGCGATGGCGGCGCATATGCCGGACAGGCCGCCGCCGACGACGCAGATGTCCGCCTTGAAGCTTATCCTCTCCATATACCCCTGACCTTGCGGATGGGCGAAACGATTGTGCGGGATGGGCTTCGCCTCTAGGGAGCCCTTTATTTTTAGAGCCTGGCCTCCAGCTCCGCCCGCTCCCTTTCATAGCCGGGCTTGCCGAGCAGGGCGAACATGTTCCTCTTATAGCCTTCCACCCCCGGCTGGTCGAACGGGTTCACCCCCATGAGGCGGCAGCTTACGCCGCAGGCCATCTCGAAGAAGTAGACCAGCTGCCCGAACCAATACGCGCTTACCTCGGGCACGTTCACGGCGACGTTCGGCACCCCGCCCTCGACGTGCGCCAGCAGCGTGCCTTGGGCGGCCTTCCTGTTCACTAGGCCCATGTCCATCCCGGAGAGGAAGTTCAGCCCGTCGCAGTCCTCCGGGTCATCCGGTATCATCGCCGACTTCGCCGACCTGTCGACGTTGATGACGGTCTCGAACATGATCCTGGCGCCGTCCTGGATGAACTGGCCCATGGAGTGCAGGTCGGTCGTGAAGCCCACGCCGGCCGGGAATATGCCCTTTTGGTCCTTCCCTTCGCTCTCGCCGAAGAGCTGCTTCCACCATTCCGTGAACATGGCCATGGACGGCTCATAGCTGACCATCACCTCAACGGACTTGCCTTTGCGGTAGAGGATGTTCCGCATGGACGCGTACTTCAGGCAGTCGTTCCCCGGGAACCCGCCGGATGCGACTTTCTCGTAGTCGGCGGCCCCGGCCATCACGGAGCCTATGTCGATCCCCGCGACGGCCATGGGCAGAAGGCCTACGGCCGTAAGCACGGAGAACCTGCCCCCCACGTCGCCGGGGATGGCGAACGTCTCATACCCTTCGGCGTCGGCCATCCTCCTGAGCGCGCCCGAAGCCTTGTCCGTGGTGGCGTATATGCGCCTTGCGGCGCCTTCCTTGCCGTATTTTTCCTCCATCAGGCGCTTGACCATCCTGAACGCGACGGCCGGCTCCGTGGTCGTCCCGGACTTCGATATGACGTTGACCGAAACTTCCCTGCCCTCCAGCATCTCCAGGAGGTCGCTCATGTACGCGGCGCTCATGTTGTGGCCCGCGAACAGGACCTGCGGGGCCTTCCTGGCCTTGTACAGCTGGTTGCGGAACGTGTGCGTCAGCATGTCGATCGCCGCGCGCGCGCCCAGGTATGAGCCCCCTATGCCTATGACGAGGAAGACGTCGCTTTCGCCCCTTACCTTTTCGGCGGCGGCCAGGATGCGCTTGAACTCATCCTTGTCGTAGTCGTGCGGGAGGCTCAGCCAGCCGAGGAACTCGCTTCCCGGGCCCATCCCGCGGATCATGGAATGGGCGGCGCCTTCGGCCGCGCCTTCCATGTAGGTGAGCTCATGCCCGCCGACGAAGCCGGCGGTGCCCGAAAGGTCCACGCTTATCCTGTCCATGCCGCATACCCCACGCCTTCGGTTTTATCAACAAAAAATACCACAGTAAGCCCCTCATTTCAAAGGCGTGGGACGCCATGCCCCCGAAGCGAAGAACCCCATTGCGCTAAGGGGCCATATTAAATATATTGGGCCTATCGGCGCGGAATGCCGCGGACGTCCCCAAAGAGACGCATGGGGGCGCCGCGAAAGGGCGCCAGGGAGCCTGGAGGTATGGGATTTGGTTAAGCTCACGGGGATATCTAGGGTCCTGGCCTTATACGTCGGGCCCTTCGCGCTGCTCTTCGCGATCATCTACGCGCTGCCGCAGGGGCTCTCGGGGACCGTGACGCCCATATACTGCGTCGCCTACCTGATCTTCCTCATCTACATGTCCCGCTCCGGGATATTCGCGTTCCTCGGGGCCTTGGCGCAGCAGAAGGGCGACGAGAGAAAGGCGCTCGCGCAATATGACAAGGCGTACGCCATGGGCGGGCTCCAGCCCAACACGTGCATCTCCTACTCATACCTGCTCATGAAGCATGACCAGTTCGACAAGGCGGAGACCATCCTCAAGGGGATCATCGAGGGGAAAAGGCGGGTGGCCGACGCCCTCATGATAGCCGCGCGCTCGAACATGTGCCTGATAGAGTGGAAGAAGGGCGACCCGAAGAAGGCCATCGCGATGTACGAGGAGATATTGGCCAAGTACGAAAACTCCATGCTGTACGGGAGCCTCGGCTTCCTCAAGAACGAGTATGAGGGCCCTGAGGAGGCGCTCGAGTTCTGCCTCAAGGCCTACGAGTACAACGATTCGAACCATATCATCGCCGACAACCTGGGCAAGGCCTTCTACAACAACGGAAGGTACGAGGAGTCGCGTGACGTCTATAGGAAGCTCATACCGATGAACCCCACGCACGCGGGCGCGTACTATAACTGCGGCATGACGCTCCTGAAGCTCGGGGAGGGGGAGAAGGCCTTCCACTTCTTCGGCAAGGCCAAGGCCTGCCAGATCACCGCCATATCCACGGTGACCGCCACGGAGATAGACAGGATGTACGAGGAGACGAGGGCCTTCTTCGGCGGGGGCGCCAAGGCCGGCATCGGATCCGGCGCGGCCGGCGGCGACGACGATGACGGCGTAGACGACGATGACGGCGATGACAACGAGGGCGGCGAAGACGGCGACGATGACGATGACGGCGTAGACGACGATGACGGCGATGACGGCGAGGACGACGAGGACGGCGACCCCGGGTCGGGGTCCGGGGCGGGCCTTAATACGGACGATAGGGGGTAAGTGGGATGCCGGCTAAGAAGGGGAAGGTTTGGAAGGTAGGCGTCGTGGGCTTCGCCCACATGCACGTGCTGGACCTGATGAAGTCGTTCGCCGAGACGGGGAGCGTGGAATGGGTGGCCTGCGCGGACACGGTGCCCGTCAGGCCCTCGCTGTCGGACCAGGGCGGCACCAGGGGGTCTAACCTCAGGCATGCGGTGGAGGCCTACAAGGTTCCCAAGGTCTATGAGGACCACTCGGAGATGCTGGAGGCGGGGGGGCTGGACATAGTCATCGCATGCCCGGAGAACGTGAGGCATGCCGAGGTCATAGAGCCGATACTCGCCAAGGGCATCCACGTGCTGGTGGAGAAGCCCATGGCGGTCAGCTACGGGGACGCGTTGAGGATGCAGAAGGCCTCCGCCAACAACGGGGCCGCGCTCGTCGTGAACTGGCCGAGCACCTGGTCGCCCACCGTGAGGGCGGCGCATGAGGTGCTGAGCTCGGGCAGGTACGGCAGGCTCCTGAAGTTCTACTATAGGAACGGCCCTTCCATGGGCCCGTTTGAGTACGGCCAAAGCCTCTCCCCGAGGGAGAAGGGCGCGGAGTGGTGGCACACGAGGTCCGAGGGCGGCGGGGCCATGCTGGACTACTGCTGCTACGGGGCGTGCCTCGCCAGGTGGTTCTGCGGGCCTACGGCCGTGAGCGCGTACGGCATGCGGGCCAACCTCAACAGCCCGTACGGCGACGCCGACGACTACGGGACGATGGCCGTCCGGTTCGCGGAGTCGGTGGCCGTGCTGGAAGGGTCCTGGGTCACCTATAACAACGGGTTCCCCAACGGGCCCATCCTCTACACGGACAAGGCGACCATAGTCACGATGGGGTGGGGTGAGGGGGAGGTCCTCGTCTACGGCGACAAGTACGGCGAGCCCACGGCCAGGGTGAAGGCCAAGCCGCTCCCGAAAGGGCGGGAAAGCGTGGCCAAGGAGATGCTCGAATACCTCGGCAAGGGCGTGCCGCTCCACCCGACGCTGGAGCTGGGCTTCAACCTGGAGGCGATGGCGGTGCTGGACGCGGGGCTGCGCTCGGCCGAGTCGGGCAGGCATGAGCCGGTCAGGGACCCCGCCTGGGCGTAGGCCGAACGTAGCCGCAATGGTAGGGACGATCGCAGGCGATGGGGGGAGGCCCCCATTGCCTGCTTGCCTGTGTGCGGGAAGGGGGGGCCATGGTCAGGGTATTGGTGGTGGAGGACGACCGTGAGCAGAACAGGGCCGTATGCTCGTGCCTGATGAGGGGCGGGTATGAGGCGGTCGGGTGCCTCGGGGCGAACGAGGCCTACAACGCCATGTATGGGAGCCTCTTCGACTTGATAATATCCGACGTGATGATGCCCGGGATAGACGGGTTTGAGTTCGCGAGGACCGTGCGCGGGATAAACCAGGGGATCCCCATCCTGTTCATGACCGCGCGCGATGACCTGGCCTCAAAGCAGCGTGGCTTCCAGGCCGGCATCGACGACTACATGGTCAAGCCCGCGGACCTAGACGAGCTGCTGCTGAGGGTCGGCGCGCTGCTGCGCCGCGCCGGGGTCGCCGGGGGGAAGGCGCTGACCGTGGGCGGACTCACGCTGAACGCCGAGGAGTCGGCCGCATACATGGGCGGCGTGGAGGTCCCGATGACCCCCCGTGAGTTCAACCTGCTGTACAAGCTGCTCTCGTACCCGAGGAAGACGTTCACGCGGTCGCAGCTCATGGACGAGTTCTGGGACATGGAGTCATCCACCGGGCCCCGCGCCGTCGACGTGTACATGACGAAGATCCGCGACAAGTTCTCCGGGTGCCCCGACTTCGAGATCGTCACCGTCCACGGGCTGGGGTACAAGGCGGTGCTGAAGTGATCGGCCGCGCCCGTGGGAGCGTGTTCTCCGTATGGAACTACCTGATCTTCTTCCTGACGGTCTCGTCCTTGGTGACCTGCTCCTTCTACGTGTTCATACGGACGATGGACATCGACTTCGCCGCGCTGGACATCGCGCGCAGCGCCGGGCTCACCTTCGCGAACGTGCTGGTCCTCAGCCTCATATGCACGGTGATCGACGGCGTGCGGCGGCGCTATACCGTGGAGCGGCCCGTAAAGCGGATATTGGGCGCCACCCGGCAGCTGACGCAGGGTGACTTCACCGCCCGGATCGCCCCCTTGCATGGCATCGACGGCATGAACGGGTTCGATGCGATCATAGCCGACTTCAACAAGATGGCCGAGGAGCTGGGGGGCATAGAGACCTTGCGCACCGACTTCATGGCGAACGTCTCCCACGAGCTGAGGACCCCGCTGACGGTCATCCAAAATTATTCATCCATGCTGCAGGACCCCGACCTGCCGGACGGCAGGCGGGTCGAGTACGCGAAGGCCATAGACGGGGCCGCCGTCAGGCTGGCCGGGCTCATAGCCAACATTCTCAAGCTGAGCAAGCTGGAGAGCCAGAGGATATACCCGAAAGCCTCCGAATACGACCTGGGCGAGCAGCTCCGCGAGTGCCTGCTGGGCTTTGAGGACGCATGGGAGGCCAAGGGGCTGGAGATCGAGGCCGACATCGACGACTTGAGCGTGAAGGCGGACGGGGAGCTTCTGTCCGTCGTCTGGAACAACCTCATATCCAACGCCGTGAAATTCACGGGCCCCGGCGGGAAGGTCCGCGTGAGCCTGAGGCGTGAGGGCGCAATGGCCGTGGTCGCGGTCGCGGACACCGGTTGCGGGATCCCCGCGGAATACGGGCGGCGCATATTCGAGAAGTTCTTCCAGTGCGACGAGTCGCATTCGGCGCAGGGGAACGGCCTG
>WRCU01000025.1 GCA_009783805.1 Oscillospiraceae bacterium | reverse complement strand
CTATCAGCTCGAACAGCCTGGCCTGCTCGGAGAGGTGCCAATCCACCGTGGACCCTGGGTTCAGCGTCCTGACGTTCGCCACGCCCTCCGCATCCTCCACCGTGCGCATCGTGTGCGCGATGGCCCCGTAAAGGATATGCTCCTTCACGTTGTCGGCCAGAAAGGTCTCGTATGGGTCCTTTATCCGCGACGACCATGCGTCCAGCTCCTTCCCGCACGTGATGGCGTACGGGATGACCTTGCCCGCGCCCTTGAGGTTCACGGCCATCACCTTGCTCCTGAACGCGATCCCCCCGATCACCGCGCCTTCGTCGGCGAGCCTTATGTCGTCGACCACCCTGTAGATGGCCTTCGGCCTGGCCAGGCCCAGCGCCGCCTCCATGACGCCGGCCAGCGCCGCGTATGAATCGTCGCCCTCATCGTCCGGGATCCTCAGCGCGGAGAGGATCCTCCCTTTGTCGATCCCCACCGGTATGTCGCTCAGCAAAGTCCACATGAAACCACCCCCATATATGTGAATACCCTATCGGCCGGACGCATTCGTATAACCCACGTACATCATTATCGACGCGGCCACCCCGACGTTGAGCGAATGGGCGCCCCCAGGGGCCATGGCGATCCTGACGTCCATGTCCGCCGCCTCCCTGAGGCCCTTGCCCAATCCGTGCGTCTCGTTGCCGACGATGATCGCGTGCCGGGCGCCCAAGGCGGCCCCGCTCAGCTCGACGCCGCCGTGCGCCGAGGATGCGCATGCCGCGTACCCGGCTCCCCTGAGCCCCGCAATCAACCCTTCCGGCCCGCCCCCATACTCGTATAGGCGTACCCTCAAGGCTGATCCCGTGCTGGACCTGACGGCCTGCCTCCCCCTCGGCCCCGCCGCATCGCCCGCGAAGACCGCGCAGTACCCGAACGCCTCCGCATGGCGCAGTATCACCCCCACGTTCATGGGGTCCGAGACGCCGTACAAGACGACCGCGTCGCCCGCGTCGGCCATCGCCGCTGGCATGCCCGCCGCGTCGACCCGGGCCACGGGTATGGTCACGGAAAAGACGCATTTGGGGGGGACCTGCGATATGCCTATCCTATGCAGCAGATGCCTGGAGGCCGACATCACGTCCGCCCCAGCGAGCAGCCCCACCAACGCCCCCATATAGCCGTCAGGGGCCTCATCCTCGTTCCACAGCACCCTGGTCACGGGGAGCCCCGAATGGATGGCGGCCTCCAATAGCGGCACGCCGTCCAGCACCGTCTCCTGGGTGGACCCCGGGTTTCCCGCGGCCTTGGCCAGCCCCGCGTATCCGGGGTCCTTGATCGACGTCACGTACCTGATCGCCCGGCACCAGCCTTCCCGATCCGAACCATGGATCCTCCGGCACGAAGGGCCGCCTATGCCCCCCCACGCGCCCATGCGTTCATTCGACCATGGGCCCGCCTCAGACCCTCACCTCGGAGCC
The DNA here is from genome assembly GCA_009783805.1 of Oscillospiraceae bacterium. Lineage (GTDB taxonomy): Bacteria > Bacillota > Clostridia > WRCU01 > WRCU01 > WRCU01. The sequence goes on along the minus strand of WRCU01000025.1, from coordinate 9,511 downwards.
GCCGCCCTTGACCCCGTCGGCCCGCCTAAGCTCATCCTCCCAATCCAGGTGGCCGTACCCCGCCGCCTTCTCATCCGCGGCGAACCATCCCATGAAGTCGTCCCACATCCCCTTCGTCCAGGCCGTGTCTATCTCGGCGGTGGTGTACCTGCCCTCCCCGATGCGCTGGAACCCGAACGCGTCGCGGATGCTGGACTTCTCCGCGCCCACGGCGACCGACTCCGCGTGCTGCGGCGGTATGAAGGCGACCCCGGATATGGTGCCCAGGACCACGTCGCCGGGCAGGCATATCGCCCTGCCGACCCTGCACGGGGCGTTCATCCCGGTCATGACCACCTCGCCTATCCCGGACGGGTCGACGCCCCTATGAAAAACCTGGAAGCCCTCTATCCCGACGATCTGCTCCAGGTCCCGGATCCCGCCCCATATGACGGCCCCGCCGCGGACGGTCCTCGAGCGGATCGCCGTCGACAGGTTCCCCCCCACGAAGGTGCCTTGGAAGACCTTGTCGAACAGGTCGACGACGACGACGTCGTCCTCCTCCAGGCCGTCTATCACCCATTGGTTGTAGAAGCCCACCCTGCCGCCGTTTTCCCTGCCGTAGCCCTTGACGGCCTCGTCAAGGTCGGGCCTGGCCGGCACCATCGTGGCCGTAACGGCGCGCCCGACGAGCTTGTGCCCTAGCCTTGCCATCGTGAGCCCGCACTCCGTCTGGTTCCTGTAGCCTTTGCCCATCAATGGGCCCCAGGCCTCCTCAAAGGTCACCCTCGCGATCCTGCGCAGCAGCCCTTCGGGGACCCTGGGCCTGTTGTTGGGGAACCTCTCGCCCTTCCACTCCGAGGTGATGCTCAGTATGTAGTCCTTGTCGTCGATCGTCATACAGCCACCCCCGCGCCCACGCCGGCGCTCAGCTCCACAGCTTGTCCGCCGACCTCTCGCCGTCCCATTCCTCCGTGCCCATCCATAGCCTAGGCCAATCCGGGTGGAGGTGCATGGCCAGCGCCTCGTCGTTGAACGTTTCGAATCCCAGGCCCGGCCCGTCGGGAACCTCTATCCAGCCGCCGTCCACGATGGGCCTGGGAAGCCCCGTCACCATGTCCCCCCACCAGTCGCAGTCGACCGAATGGTACTCCAGCGCCAGGAAGTTCTCGGTGGCCGCCGCGACCTGCACGGCCGCCATGCATCCGGCGGGGCCCTCCGCCATGTGCAGGGCCATGGCCACACCGGCCTCCTGGGCCATGTCGCCGATCTTCTTGGTCTCGAGGATCCCCCCGGCCGTCAGCACGTCCGGATGGATTATCGACACGCCCCCCGCCTCCAGCAAGGGCCTGAAGCCTTCCTTGAGGTATATGTCCTCGCCCGTGCATATGGGCACCGTGGTCGAGGCCTTCAGCCGGACGTACTGGTCCGTGTACTGCCACGGCACCAGGTCCTCCAGCCACGCGACGTTGTGGCGCTCGAGCCTGCGCGCCAAGGCGATGCAGTCCTCGACGCACACGTGGCCTATGTGGTCGATGGCGAGCGGCACCTCGTGGCCTATGACGCCCCTCACCTCGCCGACGTAGTCCGAGAGGGTAACAAGGCCCTTCTCCGTGAGGCGTATGCCCGTGAACGGGTGCGCGACGTTATTAAGCTCGTACATCCTGTTCCTCACGTTCGCCCTGGCCACCCAGTCCCCCTCGGGGATCAGGCGTAGCGCCGCGTGCAGGCGGCCCATCTCCCCCAAATAGCCTAGGGGCGCGGAGACCGCCCCGGCGACCCCGGCCAGGGTCCCCAGGCCCAGGTCCATCTTGAGGAATGTGTACCCGAGGTCCATCCTCCTCCTCAGGGCCTCTCCCATCGCCTTCCCGCCGTCCCTGCCGCCGGCGTCCGTGTCGCAGTAGATGCGCACCCTGTCGCGGAACCTCCCGCCCAGCATCCTGTGCACGGGTACGCCGTAGGCCTTTCCGGCCAGGTCCCAAAGCGCGGCCTCGATCCCGCTGACCCCGCCGCCCTGCCTGGAATGGCCCCCGAACTGCTTGACCCTCCTGAAGATCCTGTCGACGTCGCAGGGGTTCTCGCCGACGATCCTGGACTTGAGCATGGCCGCGTAGGTCCTGCTCGAGGCGTCGCGCAGCTCGCCGCAGCCTTCCAGCCCCTGGTTCGTCATTATCTTCATGAGGGTGCAGTGCATCGGCGCGCCGACGACCTCGGTGAACCTCATGTCCGTGATCCTCAGCCCCGAGGGGGAGGAGCACGTGTTTACGCCTATCGGAAAAGTCGCGTCATTGCCTTCCAATCCCTACCCACCCCCTACCCACCCGCCGCCAGGCGCTTGCCCGGCGCGCGGGTCCGCCACGTCTGCGCCGCCTTAATTAAAGTGCTCCCTGCCGGTGCCGTCCGTCCCCACCCTGTACAGGGTGTTGAACACCGAGTAGTTAATGTAGTATAGGTACCCCCCGGCCAGCGTGAGGCACCATGAGTTGTCGTCGTTAAGCTTCCTCGCGTCGGTCCCGTCCATGGCCAGGGAGTAGATCGAGTACCCGTCGTCGCCGTTGGTCACGTATAGCCGCTGGCCGTCCGTGCGGACGTAGCCTACCGCGAACCCGGTCAGGCCGACCGAGCCGCGGTCCGTCAGGGACAGTCGGTATAGCCTGCCGCCGTCGGAGCCGTTGCGGAAGTAGATGTGGCCGGACCATAGGCAGAGCTCGGCCGCCTCTCCCTCGAACATGACCTCCCTGCCCGAGCCGTCCAGGCCCACCCTGCATATCGAGTACCCGTCGCCGCAGCTGACGTAGTAGATGTGGGCGCCGTCCGAGGCGATGTAGGCGGTTAGGTCGTCGTTGAGCCTCTCCCTGCCCGAGCCGTCCTTCCCGATCCTGTAGAGGGCGTACCCGTCGGAATAGTTGGAATAGTATATGTGGTCGCCGACCATGAGCAGCGCGTAAGAATCATCGCCGTTCAGCCTCTCTATTCCGCCCCCTTCCAGCGCGTACCTATATATCGCGCCCTTGTCCCAGGCGTTCCTGTAGTAGACGTGGGCGCCGTCGGAGACGATGTTGTATGGCCTGCTCCTCTGGTCCACCATGGACCCCGTTCCGGATCCGGGCGGCCGCTCATAGAGGATCCCGCGGTCCCCGACGTTGCGGTAGTAGACGGCGCCGCCCAGCTCCAGCGCCAACCCGTCATCGCCCGCCGGAACGAGCGTCTCGGCCATGGACTGGCCGTCGTCGCTTGCGGACCTGTTCGGCATCATAGGCACGATGACCAGGAAGGCCACAGTTATGGCCAATATGGCCAGGATTATGGCCTTACCCAGCCAGGCCTCAAGGAACCCTGGCTTCCCGCGCGGCCCGCCCTTCCCTTCCCCGGCCTTGGGGAGGGCCTCGGCCTCCGCGGCGGCCTCCTTGCGCATGGCCTCGCTCAGCAGCTGGTTGCGGTTCGTGGGCCTCTCATCCAAGGGTGCCCCTCCGTTCCTGCAAGGCGGCGGCCGGTCCGCCGCCTAAATCGCGGCATATGGGTTCGCAAGCGCCTTCGCCTTCATCTCCAGGTAATACCTGAACGTGTCGTACGATATGTCCGGCGGCACGAAATGGTCGATGCAAGGGATGTACCTGCCCTTCCGTATCGCGGGGAGGAGCCTCCTTATCTCGGACGCAGCGCCTTCCCTCCCCCCCGACGACAGGGCCCTCTTGTCGACGCCGCCTATCAGCGCCAGGTCGGGGTAACGCGCCCTCAGGTCCACGGGGTCGGTCCCCGCAGCGATCTCGCATGGGTACATCCCGTCCATGCCCGACTCCGTGATGATCGGTATGAGCCCCTCCATGTGGCCGTCGCTGTCCATCATGATCAGCTCCACGCCTTTCGACCGATAATAGCGGACGATCTCGCGGTATCCTTCCAGGAAGAACGCGCGCACCGTCCCGGGCGAGATTAGGGGCGCCGTCTTATAGGCCATGTCCTCCCAGATCTGCACGTAGTCGATGCCGCCCATCCCGAACGCCCTATCGTACACGGCCTTCGCGAACTCCACGCGGTCGGCGACGATCCTCGCCATCAGGCCGGGGTTCTCGATGAAGCCGACGCACGCCGCCTCCAGGCCCATAAGCTCCCTGGCTATGGCGAAGAAGCCGACCATGTTGGCGCCGACCGCCTCCCCGCGAACCCTCCTGCTCCTGACCTCGCCTTCCAGGCCTTCCGGGTACCGCCCGGGGTCGCTGCCGTCGATCCTGTGCTTGACCCTCTCGTAGTCCCCGGCGTCCTTGACCGGGTACTCCAGGTACATGGGTATGGACCGCATCGTCCTCGTCCTCCTGAGGACCAGGCCGATGTCGCTCCTGACCGTCTCTATGCCGCCTTCCCCGACGGACACGGTCTCCTCGGGGGTGGGGTGGAACCTGTAGTTCACCTGCAGCCAGTCCCTGTTGAAGGACTTGTCGAGCCCGAGGTGGTCATGCAGCTGATGGATGTCATTGACCCACCTAGGCAGACCCTCGCCGTGCCATCGGTCGAAGGTCTCCTCCCAAAGGCCCATCTCCATGTTGGGGATCCTGTCGACCCAACGGCCCTTAAGGCAGCTCACGTATCTGGTCCTTTGGTCCATCCCGCGCCTCCGTCCTCAGCCCATATGGCCCGCGGCCGCCAACACCGCGCATCGCAGCAGCCCGGCGGCCGCGTCCCCCGCCGCCCCCGCGGCCGCCAGGACCTCGCCGTGGCTCAGCGGAGCCCCACTCAGCCCGGCGGCCATGTTGGCGATGCACGATATCCCGATCACCTTCATCCCGCCGTGCGCGGCGGCTATGGCCTCCGGCACGGTGGACATGCCCACGGCGTCCGCGCCCACGATCCCGAGGAGGCGCACCTCCGCCGGGGTCTCATAGCTGGGGCCGGCGCACATGGCGTATACGCCTTCCACGTACCGGATGCCCCTCCGCATCGCCAGCCCCTTCAGCCTCTCCCTCAGAGAGGCCGTATAGACGTCCGTCATGTCCGGGAACCGCGGCCCGAACCCGTCCAGGTTGGCCCCGATCAGCGGGTTTGAGCCCGACAGATTCAGGTGGTCCGATATCACCATAAAGTCGCCCGGCGCGAGACGGCGGCTGACCCCGCCGGCCGCGTTCGTCAATATGACCGCGCCCACGCCCAGCGAGCCCATGATCCGTATGGGCAGGGCCGTGACGTCCATGCCATGCCCCTCGTAATGGTGGAGCCTGCCTCGCAATGCCAAGACATGCACGCCTTCGCACGTGCCGAAGACGAAGGACCCTTCGTGCCCCTCCACCCCGCCCCGGGGGTACCCGGGGAGGTCCGTGCAGCTGACCTTGAACGGGTCGCCCAGCCGGTCCGCGAATGGGCCCAGCCCGCTGCCCAGGACCATCCCGACCTTGGGCGGGGCGATCCCCTCCCTCCCCATCAGCGACCTCATGGCCGCCGCAGCCGATTCGACCCTACCGGCGACGCCCATCCCATCCTCAGCCAAGGACGACCTGCCTCCGCGCCCTAGAGGACTCATAGACGGCGTCGATGACCCTCATCATCTCCACGGCCTGCTCGGGCGGCGCTATCGCGGGCTCCGTCCCGTCCCTCACGCACGCGGCGAACTGCCTGAACTCCAGGTTCGGCCCTCCGCCCTTGCTGATCCTGGGGACGACGTCGGCGAGCTGGCCGCCTATCCTCGTGTATATGGCGAGGTCCTCGGAGGCCATGTCGGAGGAGTACCTGACGCCCCCGTCCGTCCCGTATATCTCGTAGAACGTCCTCTCCCTCTCGATATTTGAGGCCCAGCTTATCTCGAAGGCCATGTTGAAGCCGCCGTCGCATTGCAGGTATCCGGTGGCCATCTCCTCCACGTCGTACTTGAAGGTCGGGTGCGCGTCCGGCTCCAGCTGCGAGTAGGCGACGTACGTCTCCGGCCTGCCCAGCTTGGAATACGTGTCCGCGGTGACGGTCCGGACCTTCGGGTAGCCGAGGAAGTACAGGACCAGGTCCACGAAATGCACCCCTAGGTCTATGAAGGCGCCCCCGCCCGACTTCTCCCTCTCGCAGAACCATCCCTCGCGCGGCAGGCCCTTCCTGCGCACCCACCCCGCCTTCGCGAAGTAGACCTCCCCCAGGCTGCCTTTGGCGATGTATTTTTTAATGTACTGCGACTTCGGCGTGAACCGGTTGTTGAGCCCCACCATGAGGCGCTTCCCTGACTCCGCCCTCGCGTCCATCATCGACCTGGCCTCCGCCGCGTTGAGCGCCATGGGCTTCTCGCAATGCACGCTTATCCCACGCCTCAGCGCCTCGACGGTCACCGGGGCGTGCAGGTGGTTGGGCAGACAGACGCTTACGAAGTCGAGCCCCGGAACCCCCAGCAACTCACGGTAGTCGGTGAATGTCGCCGGGATGGAGTATTTTTCCGCCGCCGCCTTGAGCCTCGCCTCATCCAGGTCGCAGGCGGCGCAGATCTCCACCTCACCGCCTATCGACGAGTATCCGCTCAGGTGCTTCCCGGAGACCCCACCGGTGCCGATGATCCCATATCTCAGCCTGCGCATGGCCTATCCCCTCAGATACTTTCTGATCTCCTCGAGCGTCGGGTCGACCGGGTCCGGCTCCAGCCCGGGTATATACCTGCAGGCCTCGAGCAGGGCCGGGGCGTACTTGCCGTAGATCCCGGTGCAATGGTGGATGTATGGGCCGTAGATGATCTTCTCTTCCCAGAGCGGCCAGTCGCCCACCTCGAACCATACGAACGTGCCTTTGTTCATGGGCCCCGCGACGGCCTTTCCGTGGCCGAACAGGAGCTTGTACTCCCCATGCATCCCGTCGAACCTGCTGACCGTGATGTCGCCGGCCTGGAGCTCGTAGTCGCCCGCCGCCGGAATGAACATGTCGTAGTGCTTGTTGAACGCGTTGGGCGCGCCCTTCTTGTGCAGGCAGTGCGCGAAGTTGCCGCAGTGCCATAGGAGCTCCGAGTTGTCGTTCGACGGATGGCGCACGGTCAGGTCCGCGAAGAACGTGGGGTTCTTGTGCAGTGAGGCCGCCTGCGCCATCACGGAGGTTATCGCGCCATGGATGTCGGTCTCGCATGAGACCGGCAGGCCCTCGGCACTGAGCTCCCCATTTATGAAGCACGGCGCGATCCCCAGGCTCTTCTGCAACGCCGACCAGCATTGTATGCCGACCGCGGACAGCCCCTGCGCCAAGGCGAAATCCTTGATCGCCAGCTTCAAGGCGGCGCATTTAGTGACGTACTCATCCCCGTACTCGACGGTCGAGACCTTTCCTTTAATCCCATCCGCGGTCTCCCTGAGCTCCTTGCCGTTCTCCTTGACCAGCCTTTCCGTGGCCAGGGATATGTCGACCAGCGTCGTGGGGACGACCTCGATGTTGAACCTCTCGAGAAGCTCGCCCTCGTTGCATATGACCGACCAGAACGCCTGGGGCCTCGTGCTGATCTGGCCGACGCGCATGTGCCTGAACGACTTCACGACGGTGGCCGCGCGGATGAAGTTGTCGAAGCCCCTAACGAAGACGTCGTCACTTTCGCCGCTGTTCGTAATGTACGTGAAAGGCACGCCGAACCGGCTGAGGACCTTGGTCGTGGCAAACAGCCCGCATTGGACGTCGCCCATCCTGTATCCGTCCGCGTCGGGCGCCTCGTCCCTGGGGCCCCATACGAGGAGCGGCAATCCCAGCTTGTTCGCCACCTTGGCCACCGCGTCCTCGGTCCCGAAGTTGCAATGCGCCGCGAATATGGCGTCCACGCCCTCCCCGCGCCACCTCTCGACGACCTTGTCGGCGTCGAGGCCGGAGAATATGAGCCCTTCGCCGTTGAGCCAGTCCAGCCCCACGTAATCGCAGCCCGCCTTTTTAAGGAAGGCCTCGACCCTGCCTTTCCTGACCGCCGCCGGCTTTGGGTCGAAGCAGTCGCGCCTCGTGGGTAGGAACCCTACCTTCACGGGTGTAGCCTTCTTGAACGTATCCATAAGATGATCACCGCTCCTTTTCCCTATCCTAATTATATGCCTCGGCCACGCCATGGCGTCCCTTGCCTCAGCCTCAACCAAGGATATATAATAGCCCCGGCCAATTCAAGCGGAAACGCGGGCCTAGGAACCCGCCGCCACGGCGGGCTTATCGGAGGGTACATGAGGCTACAGTCGATGGGACCGATGCTGGCGGACGCGCGTTCCGGCGGCTATGCGATAGGCGCCTTCGAATTTTGGTCATACGACTCGGCGATGGCCGTCGTATGCGCGGCCAAGAGGCTGCGCGTGCCCGCCATACTGCAGATCGGGCCGTTTGAGCGGGACTACCTGGACGGGCACGCCAACGCGGCCAAGGTCGCGCGGATGGCCGCCGCGGAGACCGACCTCCCCGTCTCGCTGCACCTCGACCACAGCAACGACTACGACGACGTGATGGCCGCGCTGGAGGCGGGCTACCCGTCGGTCATGATAGACGCCTCGTCCCTGCCGTATGAGGAGAACGTGGCGCTGACCCGTCGGGTGGTCAGGGAGGCGGCCAGGTACGGCGCGACCGTGGAGGCGGAGCTGGGCAGCCTGGAGGGTTCCGAGGGTGGGGCGGAATCGGGGGGCCAGACGCTCACCGAGCCGTCGCAGGCCGCCGACTTCGTGGGAAGGACCGGCATAGGCGTCCTGGCGATTGCGATCGGCACCGCCCACGGGTTCTATACCAGGCCCCCCAACATAGACGTGCCTAGGCTGAGGGAGATAGCCAAGGCCGTCCCGATACCGCTCGTCCTGCACGGCGGGTCCGGGACGCCCGACGCGAAGGTCGCCGAATGCGTCTCCTGCGGCATATCGAAGGTGAACATCTGCACCGAGTTCATAGCGGCCTTTGGCAAGGCCTATTCCGCGGCCCAATCCGAGGCCGGATTCAAGTACAACGTGAACTCCCTGTTCCGCAGAGGCATGGAGGCCGCCTCCATGCTGGCGGAGTCGAAGATGCGCTTGTTCTTAAACGGCAAAAGGCCTTACTGACCCTACCGGCCCCATGGGGGCTGACCGCGGGATTCATCCCAGGTAACGCCTCATCTTCCCGATGACCTCATCGAAGTCTATCGGCTTGCCGATATGGTCGTCCATGCCCGCCTTGAGGCATTTTTCCACGTCCTCGCGGAACACGTTCGCCGTCATGGCCACGATGGGGACGGTCGCCGCGCGCGGCGAGCCCAGGGAGCGTATGGCGCGCGTGGCCTGGTAGCCGTCCATCTCCGGCATATGCAGGTCCATGAAGACCATGTCATAGCTCTCGGGCGAGCTCCCGAAGGCCTCAACCGCCTCGGCGCCGTTGACGGCGCAGTCTATCGCCACCTCCGTCGGCTCCAGCAGCGCCAGGACGATCTCGCGGTTTACCTCGACGTCCTCCACGAGGAGGATGCGCCTCCCGCGGAATATGGCCCCGACCTCACCGGCGGCGTCCCCGTCCTGCGCCATGGGGTGGCCGAAGTGCCCGACCAAGGCGTCGGAAAGCGCCGAGGGGAATATGGGCCTCTGGAGGAACACGACGGTGCCGGCGG
>WRCU01000024.1 GCA_009783805.1 Oscillospiraceae bacterium | reverse complement strand
GTCAGGGACGTCCACTACACGCACTACGGCAGGATCTGCCCCATAGAGACGCCTGAGGGCCCGAACATAGGGCTCATCGGCTCGCTCGGGACGTACGCCCGCATAAATGAGTACGGCTTCATAGAGGCCCCGTACAGGAAGATCGACAAGGCGACCGGGGTCATCACGAAGGAGATAGAGTACCTGACGGCCGACGAGGAGGACGAGTTCGTCATCGCCCACGCGAACGAGCCGCTGGACGCCGAAGGACGCTTCGTGAACGCCAAGGTGGGCTGCAGGCACATGGACCAGATCCTCGAGGAGGAGGCGTCCCTCAACGACTACATGGACGTCTCGTCTAAGCAGGTCGTTTCCGTCGCGACCGCGATGATACCGTTCCTCGAGAACGACGACGCGAACAGGGCGCTCATGGGGTCGAACATGCAGCGCCAGGCGGTCCCGCTCATCAAGCCGCAGGCTCCGCTCATCGGCACGGGCATGGAGCACAAGGCCTGCAAGGACTCGGGCGTCGTGATCATCGCGGCCAACCCCGGGACGGTGGAGAGGGTCACGGCCTCGGAGATAGCGGTCGCGACCGACGCCGGCGGCAGGGACGCGTACAAGGTCTTCAAGTACATGAGGTCGAACCAGGGCACGTGCATAAACCAGCGGCCCACGGTCAAGCTGGGCGACAGGGTCGAGGCGGGCGACATCATCGCCGACGGCCCCTCGACCGACAACGGGGAGCTCAGCCTGGGCAAGAACATCCTGATAGGGATCATGAGCTGGGAGGGCTACAACTACGAGGACGCCATACTCATAAGCGAGAAGCTGGTCAAGGACGACACCTTCACCTCCATACACATAGAGGAGTACGAGAGCGAGGCGCGGGACACGAAGCTCGGGCCGGAGGAGATAACGAAGGACATCCCGAACGTGAGCGAGGACTCGCTCAAGGACCTGGACGAGAGGGGCATAATCAGGATAGGCGCCGAGGTCAGGCCGGGGGACATCCTCGTGGGCAAGGTGACGCCGAAGGGGGAAACCGAGCTGACGGCGGAGGAGCGGCTGCTGCGCGCCATATTCGGGGAGAAGTCACGCGAGGTGCGCGACACGTCGCTCCGCGTCCCGCACGGCGAGGGCGGCATCATAGTCGACATCAAGGTCTTCACGCGCGAGAACGGCGATGAGCTGTCGCCGGGCGTGAACCAGCTGGTGCGGTGCTACATCGCTCAAAAGAGGAAGATCTCGGTGGGCGACAAGATGGCCGGAAGGCACGGCAACAAGGGCGTCATATCGAGGATACTGCCGGAGGAGGACATGCCGTTCATGCCCGACGGCAGGCCGCTGGAGATCATACTGAACCCGCTGGGCGTCCCCTCGCGCATGAACATCGGGCAGATACTCGAGATCCATTTGGGATACGCCGCGATGGTCCTGGGCTGGAAGGTCGCGACGCCGGTCTTCGACGGGGCCACCGAGGACGACATCGTCGAGACGCTTAGGATGGCCGGGCTGGAGACCGACGGCAAGTCGGTCATATACGACGGCAGGACGGGCGAGCCGTTCGACAACAGGGTCACGGTGGGCATCATGTACATGATGAAGCTCGCGCACCTGGTGGACGACAAGGTCCACGCCAGGTCGACGGGCCCGTATTCGCTGGTGACCCAGCAGCCGCTGGGCGGGAAGGCCCAGATGGGCGGCCAGCGCTTCGGGGAGATGGAGGTCTGGGCGCTGGAGGCGTACGGCGCGGCGTACACGCTGCAGGAAATATTGACCTACAAGTCCGACGACATGATTGGGAGGGTGAAGACGTACGAGTCGATCGTGAAGGGCGACAACATCCCCGAGCCGGGGATCCCGGAATCCTTCAAGGTGCTCATAAAGGAGCTGCAGAGCCTGGCCCTCGACATCAAGCTATACTCCGAGTCCGGCGAGGAGGTCACGTTCAAGGAGGCGTCCTTCGACGACTACGACGAGCCCGGGTATGACCTAGACAGGCGCGACAGGCGGAGGGGCGGGCACTACAGCCAGGGCATGACCGAGAGGGGCGCGGCCATGGCGGGGTTCACCATTACAGGGCCGCCGACCCCGTCGGCGCTGGACGACAGCCTGCTCAGCGAGCTGTTCGAGGCAAAGCGCGAGGACAAGGCCGATTCCGAGGATGACGACGACGCGGTCGGGATCCTGGACGACCTCGGGGTCGACGACGGCGACGACTTGGGCGATGACGATGACGACGACGACGGGGACCTAGGGACGGAGCCCGGGGTCGGCGGGGACGGGGACGACGGGCCGAAGGGGTCCCAGGCCGGCAAGGAGCCCAAGGCGAGGCAGGGCCAGGGAAAGGCGGAGGACGATGACGGGGACGACGCCTTCGACATCAGGGAGCTGATGGGGAGCGACCTCTATCCGGATCCGTTCGACGGGGACGATGACGACGGCCCCGGATCGGATCCCGGGGACGGCTATGGCGCGGGGGACGGCGACGGCGGAGCCGGGGAACCCGATGAAGAGGACTATTAGGGGGGATCCTGATGAGCGACCTTACGAACTTCGACTCACTTAAGATAGGGCTGGCCTCGCCGGACAAGATCCGGGAATGGTCGAAGGGCGAGGTGAAGAAGCCCGAGACCATAAACTACAGGACCCTCAAGCCGGAGCGGGACGGCCTGTTCTGCGAGAGGATCTTCGGCCCGCAGAGGGACTGGGAGTGCCATTGCGGCAAGTACAAGAGGATCAGGTACAAGGGCATCATCTGCGACCGCTGCGGCGTCGAGGTGACCAAAAGCAAGGTGCGCAGGGAGCGGATGGGGCACATAGAGCTGGCGGCCCCCGTCTCCCACATCTGGTACTTCCGGGGCATACCCAGCAGGATGGGGCTCCTCCTCGACATGTCGCCCAGGGCGCTCGAGAAGATCCTGTACTTCGCCGCCTACGTGGTCATAAACCCGGGCTCCACGCCGCTTTCTAAAAAGCAGGTCCTGAGCGACAAGGAGTACCGCGACAGCGTCGAGAAGTTCGGAAGCAAGTTCGAGGCGGGCATGGGCGCCGAGTCCATTAAAAGGCTCCTGGCCGAGATCAAGCTGGGGCCGCTCTACGCGGAGCTTTCCAAGGAATTCGGGGAGGCCTCGGGCCAGAAGAAGATCAGGGCGGTGAAGAGGATGGAGGTCGTGGAGGCCTTCATCTCGAGCGGGAACAGGCCGGAGTGGATGATACTGGACGCCATTCCCGTCATACCGCCCGACCTGCGGCCGATGGTGCAGCTCGACGGCGGCAGGTTCGCGACTTCCGACCTCAACGACCTGTACCGCAGGGCCATTAACAGGAACAACCGCCTCAAGAGGCTCCTGGACCTGGGGGCGCCCGACATAATCGTGCGCAATGAGAAGAGGATGCTGCAGGAGGCGGTCGACGCGCTGTTCGACAACGGCAGGCGCGGCAGGGCCGTCACTGGCCCCGGCAACAGGCCGCTCAAGTCCATCTCCGACATGCTCAGGGGCAAGCAGGGCAGGTTCAGGCAGAACCTGCTGGGCAAGAGGGTGGACTACTCCGGCAGGTCCGTCATCGTCGTGGGGCCCGAGCTGAAAATATACCAGTGCGGGCTGCCCAAGGAAATGGCTATAGAGCTGTTCAAGCCCTTCGTCATGAAAAAGCTCGTCAACAACGGCTACGCCTACAACATAAAGAGCGCGAAGCGCATGGTCGAGCGGGTAAGGGAGGAGGTCTGGGACGTCCTTGAGGAGGTCATCAAGGAGCACCCGGTACTGCTCAACAGGGCGCCCACGCTGCACAGGCTGGGGATCCAGGCCTTCGAGCCGGTCCTGGTCGAGGGCAGGGCCCTCAAGCTCCACCCGCTGGTCTGCTCCGCCTACAACGCGGACTTCGACGGCGACCAGATGGGCGTCCATGTGCCCCTCTCCACGGAGGCGCAGACCGAGGCCAGGCTGCTCATGATATCGGCGAACAACCTGCTGGCCCCGAAGGACGGCAGGCCGATCGCAGTCCCGACGCGCGACATGGTGCTCGGCTGCTACTACCTGACGCTCGACAAGGACGGCGAGAAGGGCGAGGGCAGCGTGTTCCTCGACGAGGCCGAGGCGCTGCTGGCGTACTTCAACGGCCTGGTCACGCTCCACGCGAAGGTCTCCGTGAGGAAGTCCCTCAAGGTGGGCGGGTCCGTCAGGCGCAAGGTGGTCGCTACGACGGTGGGGCGCATGATCTTCAACGAGGCCATACCGCAGGATCTCGGGTACGTCGACAGGGGCGACCCCGAGAGGATGTTCGACTACGAGGTGGACAAGCTCGTCACGGGCAAGGAGCTGGGGAAGATCATCGCGGCGGTGATCAAGGCGCACGGGACCGCGGAGACGGCGGTCGTCCTCGACAGGATGAAAACGATGGGGTTCCGGTACGCCACCCAGGGGGCCATAACCATAAGCATATCGGACATGATCATACCCGAGGTGAAGGCGAGGTACCTGGAGGAGACCGAGGGGCGCATAGAGAACATCGTCAAGACGTACAAGAGGGGGCTCATCTCCGAGGACGAGAGGTACCGCTCGATCGTCGAGGAGTGGAACAGGACGACGGACGACATCCAGGTGGCGCTCATGGCCAGCCTGGACAAGTTCAACCCCCTGTACATGATGTCCAACTCCGGCGCCAGGGGCACCATACTGCAGATCAAGCAGCTGGCCGGCATGCGCGGGCTGGTCCTCAACACCACGGGGAAGACCATAGAGATGCCGATAAAGTCGAACTTCCGCGAGGGCCTGAAGATCATCGAGTTCTTCATCTCCACGCACGGGGCCAGGAAGGGGAACGCCGACACGGCGCTCAGGACGGCGGACTCGGGGTACCTCACCAGGAGGCTCGTGGACGTGAGCCAGGAGCTCATAGTGAGGGAGGAGGACTGCGGGTCGGCGGACGGCATAGAGGTCTCCACGATATACGACGGCAACGAGGTCATAGAGCCGCTTAGGGAGCGGCTAGTCGGGCGCTACCCTTCGGAGGCGGTGACGCACCCCGAGACGGGCGAGGAGATAGTCGGCTACAACGAGCTCATGGACGAGGCGATCGCGTCCGAGATAGAGGCGGCCGGGATCAAGAAGGTGAAGATCAGGTCCGTCCTCAACTGCAGGCTCTCCACCGGGGTATGCTCGAGGTGCTACGGGTCGAACCTGGCCACGGGCGGGGACTGCGACGTGGGCGAGGCCATAGGGATCATCGCCGCGCAGTCCATCGGCGAGCCCGGCACGCAGCTCACGATGAGGACCTTCCATACCGGCGGCGTCGCGGGCGACGACATAACCCAGGGCCTGCCCAGGGTCGAGGAGCTTTTTGAGGCCAGGAAGCCGAAAGGGCTGGCCATCATATCCGAGATCGCCGGGAAGGTCTCCATGAACGAGACGAAGAAGAAGAAGGAGATCGTCGTCACGGGCGGGGACGGGGAGGCCAGGAGCTATATGATCCCGTTCGGCTCGAGGCTGAAGGTTTGGGAAGGCGACGAGGTGGAGGCCGGCGACGAGCTGACCGAGGGCTCGATCAACCCGCAGGACATCCTGCGCATAAAGGGGACGGAGGGCGTCCAGGCGTACCTGCTGCAGGAGGTGCAGAGGGTCTACAGGCTCCAGGGCGTGGACATAAACGACAAGCACATAGAGGTAATCGTCAAGCAGATGATGCGCAAGGTGAAGGTGGAGGACGCCGGGGAGACCGGCATGCTCCCGGGCGCGCTCATGGACATGTACGCCTTCGAGAGGGAGAACGCGAGGGCGGCCGCCGAGGGCAGGGAGGAGGCCGTCGGGAAGCGCTCGCTGCTCGGCATCACCAGGGCCTCGCTCTCGACCGAGTCGTTCCTCTCGGCCGCGTCGTTCCAGGAGACGACGAAGGTGTTGACCGAGGCCGCCATAAAGGGCAAGCTCGACCCGCTCCTCGGGCTCAAGGAGAACGTGATAATAGGTAAACTCATACCGGCCGGGACGGGCATGAGCAAATACCGCGACATAGAGATCATCGACCTGGAGGCTGGGCCGAAGGCCCCCGCGGCGCCTAGGGAGCCGGATGTGTTTTCGCTTTTTGAGGGGTTCGCCCAGGGGCCCGGGCCGATTGACGCGGAGCCCGTGGATGGCGTATAATCCCATGCTATGCCTGTACGGCCATTCCGGCGCGGGGGTGCGACGTTAGATGCCTAAGCAAAGGCTGTGCGACTTGAGCGGGGTCAGGCAGGCCGTCAGGGCCGTGGGCGCGGGGACGGCTGCGCGCGTGTACATAGCGGCCGACGCGGAGGAGAAGGTGACGCTGCCCCTGAGGCGGCTATGCGGTGAGAAGGGCGTCCCGGTGACGGAGGTCGGGACGATGGCGGAGCTGGGCGAGGCGTGCGGGCTAAAGGTCGGAGCGTCCGCGGCCTGCGCCACGAATGGACATACGGGGGGGAGGTGAGAAAATGCCAACATTCAATCAACTGGTACGCAAGGGGAGGCTGAGCAAGGACAGAAAATCGAAGTCGCCGGCGCTGCAGAAAGGGATGAACATCCCCAACAAGGAGCAGATAGACATAGACTGCCCGCAGAAGCGGGGGGTATGCTCCGTCGTCAGGACCAGCACCCCCAGGAAGCCGAACTCGGCCCTGCGCAAGATCGCAAGGGTCAGGCTGACCAACGGCTACGAGGTCTACGCCTACATTCCCGGCGAGGGCCACAACCTGCAGGAGCACAGCGTCGTGCTCATCAGGGGCGGCAGGGTCAGGGACCTGCCCGGCGTGAGGTACCACATCATACGCGGGACGCTCGACACGGCCGGCGTAGGCAAGAGGCTGCAAGGAAGGTCGAAGTACGGGGCGAAGAGGCCCAAGGCGGTCGTCAAGAAGTAGCGTCCGACGCGGGGCGCGGCCAAGGCGGGAATCAAACGGGAAACACGGCGTGCCAGGCACGTTGGTGGGATCCATGTGCAGGGCGGCGTTATAAAATAGATGCCGGCCCGCCCTACCCGGGCACGGGCATGGGCGGGGACGGGGCCATGATGCTACCCGGCGCGACGAGGCGCCATCAGGCGCAGCGAGTACCTTATTCAGGGGGGGAAGAAAGTGCCGAGAAAGAAGAAGAACTTCACCAGGGAGGTCCTGCCCGACCCGATCTACAACGACAGGGTCGTGACGAAGCTCATCAACAACATAATGCTCGACGGCAAGAAGGGCATAGCCCAAAGGATCTGCTATGACGCCTTCGACATGGTGAGGGCCAGGACGGGGAAGGACCCGCTCGAGATGTTCAGGCAGGCGTTGGGGGGCATAATGCCGATGGTCGAGACGAAGTCCCGCCGCGTGGGCGGCTCGAACTATCAAGTGCCGATCGAGGTGAGGCCGGAGAGGCGACAGACCCTAGGGCTTAGGTGGCTGATCGGGTTCTCGAGGGCCAGGGGCGAGAAGACGATGTCGCAGAGGCTGGCCAACGAGATAATGGACGCGTGCAACGGCCTCGGGGCCTCCGTGAAGAAGCGAGAGGACATGCACAAGATGGCGGAGGCGAACAGGGCGTTCGCGCATTTCAAGTGGTGAAGGCGCGAAAATAACGTCGAAGGCGCATGACATAAAGGGAGCATCAAAGGACATGCCTAGGCAATTCGGATTGGAAAGCACCAGGAACATAGGGATAATGGCCCACATAGACGCGGGCAAGACGACGACGACCGAGAGGATCCTCTTCTACACCGGAAGGCTGTACAAGATGGGGGAGGTCCATGAGGGCGCCGCGACCATGGACTGGATGGTGCAGGAGCAGGAGAGAGGCATAACCATAACCTCGGCCGCCACGACCACGCAGTGGGGGGGCACGAGGATAAACATAATCGACACCCCGGGCCACGTGGACTTCACCGTGGAGGTGGAGCGCTCGCTCAGGGTCCTCGACGGGGCCGTGACGCTCTTCTGCGCGAAGGGCGGCGTCGAGCCCCAGACGGAGACCGTCTGGCGGCAAGCCGACAAGTACGGGGTGCCGCGCATAGCCCACGTGAACAAGATGGACATCATGGGGGCGGACTTTGGGCGCGTGGTATCCATGATCAGGGACAGGCTCAAGGCGAACGCCGTGCCGATCCAGCTGCCGATAGGCGCCGAGGACACGTTCGCCGGCCTGGTGGACGTGGTGGCCAGGAAGGCGTATCTGTACCGGGACGACCTCGGATGGGAGATCGAGGAGGTGGCGGTCCCCGGGCACATGGAGGCGGAGGTCGAGGAGTACCGGTCCGCGCTGGTCGAGGCCGTCTCCGAGGTGGACGACTCCATAATGGAGAAGTTCGTCGAGGGTGTGGAGGTGGGCGACGGGGAGCTCTTCGCCGGCATCAGGAAGGCGACGATAGCCTGCAAGGTCGTGCCCGTCACCTGCGGATCGTCATACAAGAACAAGGGCGTGCAGATGCTGCTGGACGCGGTGGTGCGCTACCTGCCCTCGCCCCTGGACATCCCCCCCGTCATGGGGCATGGGGTCAAGGACCCCGAAACCGCGGTCGAGAGGATCGCCGGCGACGGCGAGCCGTTCTCGGCCCTCGCGTTCAAGGTAATGACCGACCAGCACGTGGGGAAGCTCTGCTTCATAAGGGTCTATTCAGGCACCATCAAGTCGGGGTCGTACGTATACAACTCGACGAGGGGTCGGAGGGAGCGCGTGGGGCGGCTGCTCCACATGCACTCAAACCACCGCGAGGACGCCGACGCGCTGTACGCGGGCGACATAGCCGCCGTGGTGGGGCTCAAGTCCACGACCACCGGGGACACGCTGTGCGACGAGGGCGCCCAGGTCGTGCTCGAGTCCATGGTATTCCCCGAGCCCGTCATATCGGTGGCCATCGAGCCCAAGACCAAGGCCGGCCAGGAGAAGATGGGCATAGCCATGGCGAAGCTCGCCGAGGAGGACCCTACATTCAGGACGTACACGGACCAGGATACGGGCCAGACGATCATCTCGGGCATGGGCGAGCTGCACCTGGAGATAATAGTCGACAGGATGCTCAGGGAGTTTAAGGTTGAGGCCAACATAGGCAACCCGCAAGTCGCCTACAAGGAGACCATACGGAGGGCCGTCAGGAGCGAGGGCAGGTTCGTCAGGCAGACGGGCGGGCGCGGCCAGTACGGCCACTGCGTGCTGGACCTGGAGCCGCTGGAGCGGGGCGGGGGGTTCGAGTTCGTCGACAGGACCGTGGGCGGGCCGATCCCGAAGGACTTCATCCCGTCGATCAGGGCGGGCATCGAGGACGCCATGAACGCCGGCGTGCTGGGCGGCTACAAGGTGGTGGACATAAGGGTGGCATTGGTGGACGGCTCGTACCACGAAGTCGACTCCTCGGAGATGGCCTTCAAGATAGCCGGGTCCATGGGTTTCAAGGAAGGGTGCAGGAAGGCCGACCCCGTGATCATCGAGCCGATAATGAAGGTCGACGTCACCGTCCCCGAGGACTATCTGGGCGACGTGATGGGCGACATCAACTCCCGGCGCGGCAGGATAGGGGGAATCGCCGAGGCGGCCGGCGCGCAGGTCATATCGGCGCTGGCGCCGCTCTCGGAGATGTTCGGCTACGCGACCTCGCTCCGGTCAAGGACGCAGGGGCGCGGCGTCTTCACGATGCAGACCAGCCATTTTGAGGAGGTCCCGAAGTCCATACAGGAAAGCATACTCAACTACGGCAAGGTGATGGACTATTGATTCGCGGCGTGCTATAATGGGCAACCAAACGTCGGTAAATATCCAAGGAGGAAGGGAACGAGATGGCAAAGCAAAAATTCGAGAGGAACAAGCCCCACGTCAACATAGGCACGATAGGCCACGTCGACCACGGCAAGACGTCGCTGACCGCGGCGATAACGAAGGCGCTCAGCTTCAAGGACCCGTCCGTCGTCATAACGGGCTATGACCAGATCGATAAGGCGCCGGAGGAGAAGGAGAGGGGCATAACGATCAACACGGCCCACGTCGAGTACCAGACCGCGAACAGGCACTACGCGCACGTGGACTGCCCCGGCCACGCGGACTACATCAAGAACATGATCACCGGCGCGGCCCAGATGGACGGCGCCATACTCGTGGTCTCCGCCCCGGACGGCCCGATGCCCCAGACGAGGGAGCACATCCTCCTGGCCCGCCAGGTGGGCGTGCCCTTCATGGTCGTCTTCCTCAACAAGATAGACATGATAGCCGAGGACGACATGGACCTGGTCGAGCTGGTCGAGGAGGAGGTCAAGGACTACCTCAGGCAGTACAACTTCCCGGCCGACGACGTCCCGTTCGTGAGGGGCTCGGCGCTCAACGCGCTGGAGAGCGACTCGAAGGACCCGAACGCGCCCGAGTACCAATGCATATACGAGCTCATGGCCGCCGTCGACTCCTACATCGCCACCCCGGCCAGGGACATAGACAAGCCGTTCCTCATGCCGGTGGAGGACGTCTTCACGATCACGGGCCGCGGCACGGTCGCCACGGGCAGGGTCGAGAGGGGCGTCATCAAGACGGGCGACGAGATCGAGATAGTGGGCCTCAAGGACGAGCCCAGGAAGACGGTCGTGACGGGCGTGGAGATGTTCAGGAAGATCCTGGACAGGGCGGAGGCCGGCGACAACATAGGCGCGCTGCTCAGGGGCGTGGCCCGCAACGAGGTGGAGAGGGGCCAGGTCCTCGCCAAGACCGGCACCATAAAACCGCACACCAGGTTCAACGGACAGGTGGTCGTGCTGAAGCCGGAGGAGGGCGGGCGCTCGAAGCCCTTCGTCTCCGGTTACAGGCCGCAGTTCTACTTCAGGACGACGGACGTCACGGGCAACATCAAGCTCCCGGACGACGTGGAGATGTGCGTCCCGGGCGACCACGTCAACATGAGCATAGAGCTAATAACGCCGATAGCGATGGACGTCGGGCTCAGGTTCGCCATACGCGAGGGCGGCAAGACCATAGGGGCCGGCACGGTGACGGAGGTTCACGACTGATCGTCGCATAAACCGAATCGCAGAGTTTATCGTGCAAGCCAAAG
>WRCU01000023.1 GCA_009783805.1 Oscillospiraceae bacterium | reverse complement strand
AGGCCGACGGTTTCATAGCACCTCAGGACGTAGGCCGAGCCGTCCTCCGACTCCTTGAGCGCGGTGACGGCCACGTTCGCCGCGGATACACGCAGCCCTCCGTAGCGCTGCGGCAGGGGCCCCTCATGGTAGGTCTCGACTATCTGGGAAAGCGGGACGTTGAGCTCAAACGCCTTCCTGACGCTTTCCGCCCTGGCCGCCAGCATCGCCGCGCCGAACCTGGGGTCGCCGGGTCCGCCGAAGCCGGCCCCGTCCGGCCCCGCCGCGCCCTGGCCGCCGGGCCCGCACGGGCCCACCATATTCGGCATCACCGTATACCTGAACTCATGCAGGCCGATGTCGGTGTACTCGTTGTAGGCGTCCCTGCCTTCGCTCCCCCCGTCGGAATGCACCGGGCTGCGCAACGCGGTGAGCCTTATCTCGTCGCCCAGAGCGGAGACCCCGTACTTGCAATCGTTTGCGATCGCCAGCGAAAGCACGTTCGGCCCATCCAAACCGCATAGCTCGGCCCATTGGCCGCAGCACTCCTCGCCCCCCGTCCCGGCCTTCGCGACCGAGCCGTAGGGCGTCTCGTGGATCAGGCAGGCATGGTCCGCGTTCAGCCTGTACGAGAGCTTAAGCATCCTGCCGCCTTCCAGCCACGCCACGCGGACCCTCACCTCCAGGTCAGGGCTGCCTTCGTGCAGGATGAAGTCCTGCCGCACCTCGGACCGGTTGTGGCGGCTCACGACACGCACCCTCCGGCGGATCGGGCCGTCCTCCAGCGACTCGAACGTGGCGTCCGAGAAGCGCGCCATCACGTCCGTGTAGTCCCCGCCCCAGTTGTTGGCGTAGTGCTCGTCTATGACCAGCGGAACCGCGCCCCTGCCCCTAAGGAAGCCTTGGCCCGTGCCCTTGTCCACGTACTCTGATATGTAGCCCGTATGCCCCTCGAACCTTATCCGGACCTTGTCGTTCTCCAGTATGAGGGGGTCCTTGCCCAGCGTCTCCGGCTTGCGTTCGGGCTTCCCGAAGTCCCGGTAGATCCAGTACGTGGCGTAGCCCAGCGCAGGCACCTTCCCGCGGAACAGCGTGTGCCACCTGTCGAAGTCGTCCTGGGCATGCCAGCCCTTCACGTGCTGGATCTCCAGGGCGTCGCCTTCGGGGCCCTCCACCCTGCGCACGGTCTTGTTCACCTCTATGGGCAGGTCGGCGTCCCAGGAGAGGGGGTTGAACACGACCAGCGGCGCGCCGAGCCCGCCCTTCTCCCATACCCTCAGGTCGTCCTCCTTGTCCTTCCGGACTTCCGGGGCCCTCGCCGTATTTACGGCCCATGAGACGGACTGCAGCGAATGGTTCATGACCTTGGCGGCGGCCGAGAGCGACTCGCCGTGGAACTCCGCCATGTCCGGGTACGCGGGCTTTATCGAGACGCCGCATATGGCGTCGTGGAAGTGGATGAGCATGACGTTCTCCCACGCTTCCCTCAGCCTCGCCGTCCGCAGGCCGCAGCCGGTCAGCGCGTCAGCGAGGACGTTGTACCGCTCGGCTTCCAGCAGCCTATGCTCGGCCCTCCTGTTCATCGCCTTGAGCTCGGACTTGGCCGAATAACCGCCGGTCGCCGCGTGGTTCAGCTCCTTGGCGTACGTGGGCAGGGCGGCCGGGTCGACCTCCCTGAAGTACTCCTCCGGTGAGCTGAACGCGCAGCGCTCCCCGCCATTCCCGCCGCGCATCCTGATGATCTCGTCTATGTGCGCGATCGTGGGCCCCCCGCCGTGGTTGCCCACGCCGTAGAAGACCATCACGCCCATATCCAGCCCGTCCGAGAGCGCCTTCGCGGCCGCCGCCTTCTTCCTCAGCTCGGAGCCCCTGTCCGAGCTCCAGTGCGGGTAGCCGTCCCAGCTCATGTAGGTGTCCTGGATCTTGTAGGCGACCACGGAGCTGCCGTCCGTGCCCACCCAGTTGAAGGCCGTCGGGAACTCCCCCTTCTGCGGGTTCTTGAAGACGTAGCAGTCCATGCCGCTTTTTTTCAGTATCTGCGGCAGGCTCGCCGAATGCCCGAACGAGTCCACGTTGTAGCCGACCTTGCACGTCATCCCGAACCTGTCCAGATAGTACCTTTGGCTGTACAGGCCGTGCCTCGCCAGGGCCTCCCCGCTGGGTATGTTCGTGTCGGCCTGGACCCACCAACCGCCCACGACCTTCCAGCGCCCCTCCCTCACCCTCTCGGCGACCTCGGCGAAGAGCTCCGGGCAGTTCTCCTCGACCCACCTATAGTACTGCGCGCTGGAGCAGGTGAATATGAAGTCGGGGTACTCGCGCATCCTGTCCAGGGCCGATCGGAACGTGGCCTTCACCTCGGCGAAGCCTTCCTGCCAGCGCCACAGCCATATCGGATCCAAGTGGGCGTTCCCTATGAAGTGCAGCCTGCCTTCCCCCATACGCGCCTCCTGAGCCTCACCGTCGCGGGCCCCTATCCGGGGCCCCGCCACCATCGGACTCCGCCTGAGCCCTATCCGAACCTAACCTTCAGGAATGACTTCTTCCCCTTCTTTAATAAGACCGACCCCCCGCCTTCCGGCCTCGCCACCATCTCGTCGGGCGAGGCGCACCTCCTGCCGTCCACCGCGACGCCGCCCTGGGCCACGAGCCTGCGGAGCTCGCTCCTCGACGGGACGAACCCCGACAGGACGAACAGGTCGACCACGCTGATGGTCCCGGCGCCGACCATGTAGTCGCTCTCCGGCGCGTCCCTGCCGTCCTCTTCGCCGCCGAATAGGGACCGGACCGCCGAGAGGACCTTGGCCGTCTCCTCCTCGCCGTGGACCAGGGCCGTTATCCTTTCGGCCATGACCTTCTTGGCCCCGATGATGTCGCCCGAGCACATGGCCTCGATCTCGGGGACGGGGATCCTGGTGAAGAAGCGCAGCAGTATCGGGACTTCCGCGTCACCCACGTTGTAGAAGTATTGGTGGAAGTCATAGGCGGTCGTCCTGTCCCTGGCCACCCATAGCGTGCCCGACTCCGTCTTGCCCATCTTGACGCCGTCCTTGGTCAGGAGGAGGGGGCACGTGAGCCCGTAGACCTCGTCGGCGCCGTCTATGCCGGCCGGGCCCTCCGCCCGCTCGGCCCCTTCGGCGAAGCGCATCTTGCGGTACAGCGAGGTCCCCGCGACCAGGTTGCCCCATTGGTCGCTGCCGGCTATCTGCAGCACGCACCCGTACTCCTTGTTGAGGTGCACGAAGTCGTACGCCTGCATGAGCATGTAGCCCATCTCGAGGAAGGTTAGCCCCCCCTCCTTGATGCGGTTCGCGTAGACGTCGGCCGCCAGCATGACGTTCACGTTGAAGTGGACCCCCACCATGCGCAAGAACTCGACGTAGCTGAACCCGTCGGTCCAGTCGGCGTTGTTGACCACGATCGCCGGGTTGTCTCCGTCCGTCCTGACGAACCTTTCCGCCAGCGACTTCACTTCCAAATAATTCGACCGCACCTGCTCCTTGGTCAGCATGTTCCGCATGTCGCTCTTGCCCGTGGGGTCGCCCACCATGGCGGTGGCGCCGCCGATGAGCAGTATGCCCCTGTGGCCGGCGTCCTGCAGGTACCGGAACATGGTGAGCGCGCAGAAGTGGCCTATGTGGAGGCTGTCGGCCGTCGGGTCTATCCCGAGGTAGAAGGTCAGCCTCCCCCCCCCGTTAAGGAGCCCCTTCAGCCTCTCCAAATTGGTGCACTGGTATACGTAGCCCCTCGACTCGAGGGTCGAAAAAAGGTCATCCATTCGAGGCGTCGTCCCTTTCCTGATAATTTAGCCATGGCCGGGCATTGCCTTTGGGATACGTCCCCGGGCATGCCCGATGCATGGCGCGGCCCGATGGATTTTATTGACATAGGCCCACGCCAGGTATATCATTATAGCGTAAACTTCCAATTATGTATGGGATGGCGGCCCTTTCGTTCGGCTACGCTTCCTTATGGCCCTACCTCGAAGTCTGATGGATAATATGCGGAAAGGGAGGCTATGCGCATGAGTTCCGACGGTCCCGGAGCCGTTTCCGAAGGCGGCGGCTCTATCCACGAATCGCTCTACAAGCTGGCCCTCTCCGTCCTGAGGAAGAAGTTCGGCGAGCTGCCGGACGCCATAGTCGCCAAGTTGAAGGACGCCGACGAAGACGTGCTCGACGCGATAAACCAGGAGATCGCGGATATCCTGAACTTCGAGCATCTCATCAAGTACCTTAACATCAGGTAGCTCGCCCCGTCCAGGCACCGAAAGCCCCTAACGAAAGCCTATGGCCTATTCGTCCAGCAATGTCCTCGCGCCCTCGCCGGACAGCCTCTGCTCGTCCTCCTTCCTGAGGAACACGCCCATCGCCGGGACGTTCTTGGTGCGGTAATAATCCGGGTTCCCGAACATCCCCTCCTCAAAGGCCCTGACCCTGCTCACCCTGCTGCCCGACCTCAGCTTCATGACCTGGACCCCGACGCTCGCGCGGGAGGCCTTCGCGTTCACGTCCCCCGTGCCGAACAGGAGCGTCTTCCCGTTGTCGGAGAACATCGCCAGCTCCATGTCGTCCCTGAGGTGCGCCATCCACACCAGCCTGGACTCACCCCCATAGGCGCCCGAGAGCCTTTTCCTGTTCGTCTTGGTGGCGTATGAGGAGAGTTCCACCTTGGCGACCTTGCCGTTCTCGAACGCGAACAGCGCGTGCCCCGAATAGTCGCCCGTCACGATCATGCCCACTATGACCTCGCCGGGCTCCAGCCCCAGGTGGTTGGGCAGGTACTCACCCAGCATGCCGGCCTTGAAGTCCGCCAGCTCGTAGAGCCTCATCTTGTATACCGTGCACCTGTCGGTGAACAACAGCGCGTCGTCCCTGTTCCTGCAGTCCGCCTCCTGGACGATCGCGTCGTCCTCCTTCGTCTTCTGCTGCGGGCTGACCCTGAGGGCCGCCAGCGGGATCTTCTTGAAATAGCCGTGCTCGCTCAGGAAGACGCGCACGTTGTAGTCGTCGACCAGCTCCATGCCGCTCGCCTCCACCACCTCGCCCTCCATCGCGATGGCCGTCCTCCTGTCCTTGCCGTGCCTCTTCGCCACCCCCGCCAGCTCCCCGGCGATCATTTTGCGCACCTTCGGCTCGCTGCCCAGCGTCTCGCGCATGTCGGCCATGGAGGCCTTCAGGGACGAAACCTCCTTCACGCGGTCCAAAAGGTGCCTTTTATTCAGGTTCCTCAGCCTGATGTCGCAGACGTACTCCGCCTGGGCCTCGTCTATCCCGAACCCGTCCATCAGGTTGGGCACGACCTGCCTCTCCTCCTCGGTCCCGCGGATGATGGCGATGGCCTTGTCTATGTCCAGCATGACGGCGGCCAGCCCGTTCAAGAGGTGCAGCCTCTCCTCGGCCTTGGCCAGGTCGTGCGCCGTCTGCCTCATGACGCAGCCGATCCTGAAGATCAGCCAATGGCCCAGGATCTCCCGCACGCCCATGACCCTCGGCGCGCCGTCGACCAGGATGTTGAAATTGCAGCTGAACGTGTCCTGCAGCGAGGTCACCTTGAAGAGCCTGTTCATCAGCGCCTCGGCGTCCGCGCTCTTCTTTATGTCCAGCGTTATCTTCAGCCCGCGCAGGTCCGTCTCGTCCCTGACGTCGTTCACGTCCCTGAGCTTGCCGTCCTTGGCGAGCTGCACGATCTCCTCGATCACGGCCTCGATCGTCGTCGTGTACGGAATCTCCGTTATCTCGATGTAGCCGCCGGCCTCGTCGACCGCGTAGTTGGCCCTGACCTTGAACCCGCCCTTTCCGGTCCTGTATATCGCATCCATCTCTTCCTTGCTGAGGATGAGCGTGCCGCCGTTCGGGAAGTCCGGCCCAAGCAGCCTGTCGACGCACCCCTCCTCGTCGCCGCCTATGTACGCTATCGTCGCCTCGCAGACCTCCCTGAGGTTGAAGCCGCATATGTTGCTCGCCATGCCCACGGCGATGCCCTGGTTGTTGCTGACCAGGACGGACGGGAACGTGACGGGCAGGAGGGTCGGCTCCGTCATGGTGTTGTCGTAGTTCGGGATGAAGTCGACGTTGCCCTTCTCTATGTCGCGGAAGACCTCCTCGCATATGGGTGAAAGCCTGGCCTCCGTGTACCTGGCCGCCGCGCTCTGCATGTCCCTGGAGTATTGCTTGCCGAAGTTGCCCTTCGAGTCGATGAACGGGTGCAGAAGGGACGCATTGCCTTCGGTCAGGCGCACCATCGTGTCGTATATGGGCAGGTCCCCGTGCGGGTTGAGCCTCATGGTCTGGCCGACTATGTTCGCCGACTTCGTCCTGGCCCCGTTGAGCAGGCCCATCCTGTACATCGTGTAGAGCAGCTTCCTGTGCGAGGGCTTGAACCCGTCGATGGACGGCAGCGCCCTGGACATGATCACGCTCATCACGTACGGCATGTAGTTCTGCTCCAGGGCGTCCGATATCTCCAGGTCCCGGAAGCCCCCCCCGTCCCCGCCCAAGGCGCGGTCCTTGCGCCCCCTCACCTTATCCGGGCCCAAGTCACATCACCTCCTCGAGGGCCTTGCCCATATACTTGCCGCCGTTCCGCTCGATGTAACCCTTCCTCTCCGCGAGGTTGTTGCCCAGCAGCACGTCGAACGTCTCCGCCGTCCTCTCCGCGTCGGCCTGGCCTATCCGGATGAGCCGCCTGGTCTCCGGGCACATCGTCGTCTCCCACATCATGTCGGGCTCATTCTCGCCCAGCCCCTTGGACCTCTGGATCGTGCACCGGCCCTTGGCCCCCCTCACGATCTCCTCCTTCTCCGCCTCGTCATAGGCGAAGCGTATGGCGCCCTTCGCGGTGATCTCATAGAGCGGGGTCTCCGCTATGTAGACCTTCCCCTTGAGGATCAGCTCAGGGACCAGCCGGTAGAGCATGGCCAGTATGAGCGTCCTTATCTGGAACCCGTCGTAGTCCGCGTCCGTGCAGATTATCACCTTGCCCCAGCGCAGCCTCTCGATGTCGAACAGGCCTGCGTCCTTGGCGCCCCTGGCCCCATACTCGACGCCGCAGCCGAGGACCTTGATGATGTCCATTATCACCTCGTTCTTGAAGATGCGCCCGACCTCGGTCTTCATGCAGTTGAGCGGCTTGCCCCTCACCGGCATTATGGCCTGGAACTCCGCGTCCCTGCCCAGCTTGCAGGATCCCAGGGCGCTGTCCCCCTCGACGATGTACAGCTCCCTCCTGTCTATCTCCTTGGTCCTGCAGTCGACGAACTTCTCCACCTTGTTGAACGAGTCCGTGTTGCCTATGACCTTCTTCTTTATGTTGAGCTTCGCCCTCTCGGCCGCCTCACGGCCCCTCTTGCTCGCGAGCGCGCGGCTCTGGAGCGTCTCGGCCTCATCCTTCTCCTCTATCAGGTAGACCTCGAGGTTCTGCCTGATGAACTCCGTCATCGCCTCCTGTATGAACCTGTTCGATATGGCCTTCTTCGTCTGGTTCTCATAGCTCGTCACGTTCGAGAAGGAGCTGGTGACTATGACCAGGCACTCCTGTATGTCGGAAAAAGTGACCTTCGCCTCGTCCTTGGCGTACCTGCCAGAATTGCGCAGGGCCTTGTCCACCTCCTGCGTGAACGCCGCCCGGACGGCCTTGTCCGGGGCGCCGCCGTGCAGGAGGAAGCTGGAGTTGTGGTAGTACTCGGTAAGGCTCCCCTCGTCGCTTATGCAGAAGGCCAGCTGCATCCTCACCTTGTACTCGGGCTTGTCCTCCCTGTCGCGGCCCTGGGCCCTGCCCTCGAAGTAGCGCACCCTGCCCGGCGCGCCCGCGCCGGCGACCTCCCCGACGTAGTCCTTGATGCCTTCGGCGTAGTGGTATTCGGACGCCTCGCCCGTGACCTCGTCATTGAAGGCGAACCGCAGCCCCGGGTTGACGATGGCTTGGCGCCTGAGCGTGTCGGCGTAGTATTCCGGGCCTATGTCGATCTCCGTGAAGACCTCCCTGTCCGGCTTCCATCGCGTCAGCGTGCCGGTCAGCGCCTTGTCGCAGCGCCTCTTGCCCAGGCCCCCGATGTTGTGCCCCTTCTCGAAGTGCAGCGTGTACTCCGTGCCGTTCCGCCAAGAAACGACGTCGAACCACTCGGAGCTGAACTGCGTGGCGCAGCAGCCCAGCCCGTTGATCCCCAGGCTGAACTCGTACGAGCCGCCGTCCGCGTTGTCGTACTTACCGCCCGCGTACAGCTCGCAGTAGATTAGCTCCCAGTTGTACCGCTCCTCGGCTTGGTTGTAGTCCAAGGGTATCCCGCTGGCGTAGTCCCTTACGGTTATGGAGCGGTCGGCGTGGCGCGTGATCTCGATGCGGTCGCCGTACCCCTCGCGGGCCTCGTCAACGGAGTTCGAGAGGATCTCGAAGAAGGAGTGCTCGCACCCCTCTATCCCGTCGGACCCGAATATGACACTGGGCCTCAGCCTGACCTTGTCGGGCCCTTTTAAAGCCTTGATGCTCTCGTCGTCGTAGCGCCTCTCCCTTGCGGCCTTCAAATGCCCGTTCTCCTTTACCTATTATTCTTCCGACCCGGCGAGCGCCCTCATCTCCCCGCACACCCTCAGGTGGTAGGGGCTGGGCATGGGGCCGAACAGCAGCGGGTCGCCGGTCTCCCTCATCCACCTCGCGAGGCGCAGCCTCAGGCCGTCGCGCATCTCGGCATAGCCCGGGTCCTTCGCCAGGTTATGCGCCTCATCCGGGTCGCGCGCCAGGTCGTACAGCTCCTCCCGCTCGGACTTTATGAACGGGAACCGGAACCAACCGTACTTCGGCGCGGTCGCCACCCTGACGTCGTAGAGGGTCTGCGCGTCGAAGTTCAGCACGTACTTGTGGCTGCCCGTCCGTATCCCCCGCATGGGATCGTAGTTGTCGTGGTAGGTCTTCTCCAGGAAGACGGCGTCGCGTATGGGCGCGGCCCCTTTTGGGTCCTTCAGGTGGCCGAGCAGCGAGATCCCTTCCGTCCCTTCGGGGACGGGGACGCCGCAAGCCTCCAGCAAGGTCGGGTACACGTCCAGGTGGCTCACGAGCGAGCCGCATCTGCCGCCCGCGGCCCATCCGCCGGCGTCGTACCTCATGAACAGGCCCACCTCCACCCCCGGGTCGAAGAGCGTGCCCTTGGCCCTCGGGAAGTCCAACCCATGGTCCGTCGTCACGGCGAAGATGGTGCCGTGCGCCAGCCCACGGGCCTCGAAGGCCCCGATGACCCCGCCGAGGCCGGCGTCCAGGTCGTTGGCCGACCCTTGCATGTAGGCCATGTCCCGATCCACCTCCGGGTCGTCTATCAAGTAGGGCGCCTTCCATACGCCCTTCGCGTCGTACGCGTCCGTCAGCCTGTCCCAGTCCCTGTGCGTCTCAGCGCACACGACCTGCATATACAGCGGCTCCTCGGACCCGGCCTTCGGGTTCGCATCCAGCCAGGCCCCGATCGCCGGCCCCGCGTCCTTGACGGTGTCCGTCTTGTTGACGGAGAAGTCGTTGATCTGGAAGTCGAACCCCGACTCCAGGGGCCTGCTCAGCTCATGCGCGTACCCGCCGCACAGGACCGTCCTATACCCGGCCTTCCCCAGCACGGACGCCAGGTGCCGGTCCCTCTCCACCATCTCCCACCTGCCCAGCGTGTCGCCCGGCAGCCCGTTCACCCCGTTCTGGTGCGGGTACCTGCCCGTGACTATGGACGAGCGGGCCGGGGAGCATAGGGGCGTTACGCAATAGGCCCCGTCGAAGGTCACCGCCATTCCCGCCAGCCTCATGAAGTTCGGCTGGCTCACCGTCCCTATCCCATACGGCTCATAGAACCTGCCCGTGTCATGCGATATGAGCAGCACCACGTTCGGCCTTTTCATGCGCTTCCCCCCGTCCGCTATTGTATATGAACAGACGTTCCCTTTGCCAGCCATGCCGCGCCTACCCGTACACCTTCATCCCGCCCGACCAAACGCCGCACCGCCTGAGCTGGCCGAATCCGGTGACGGGCTCCCTGGTCCCGTCCACGCGCGGGTCGGCGTTGCCGACAAAGTACGCGTCCAGCCTGGCCTTCATCGACTCTATGAGCCCGGCGCGTTCCGCCTCGCCTATCAGGTTCGACTCCTCCCCGGGGTCCGTCTCCATGTCGTACAGCTCGTTGGGCCCGTACGGGTAGCGGTGCACGTACTTCCACCGCACCCCGCGTATCATCCTGACGGGCCCGTACTCGTCGTACACGACCACGAACCGTTCCGCCTCGCCGGGGCCGGGGCCGGGACCCGTCCCCGGCGCGCCGTCGGCCCCCGCCGCCGCGGGCCTGGCCGCCCCACCCCGCAGCACGCCCGCGAAGCTCGCGCCCAAGAGCGGCTGCCTCGCCTCATACCCGCCTATCCCCAGGTACTCCATGAGCGTGGGGAATATGTCGCACTGGCACATGAGCCCGTCGCAGACGGAAGGGGCTATCACGCCCCTATGGCTCGCGATGAAAGGCACCTTCACTGAGGTGTCGTACATATTTTGCGGGAACGTGCCGTTGCCCTTCCCCCAGACGCCGTGGTGGCCCATGTTCATGCCGTTGTCCGAGGTCAGTATTATAAGCGTGTCGTCCAGCTCCCCCTTATCCTCCAGCTTCCGGACTATCCTGCCCACGTTCTCGTCCATCGCCGTGATGGCCGCGAAGTACCCGCGCAGCAACTCCCTCCGCACCTCGCCCTTGCCCCTGGGCGCGGAGTTGATCTGCCATGGGTGCGGCTCCGGGTCCGGCACGGTCAGGAACCCGCAGTCCCTGTATAGGTCGAGGTGCTCCCTTTTGTGGTTCGCCTCATCCCATGGGCTGTGCGGCGAGGTGTAGTGGACGCTCAGGTAGAACGGCGCCTCGCCGCCGCATAGGCCGTCGAGCATCCCGAGCGCGCTGTCCGTGATGACGTCCGTCACGTACCCCGACTCGAACCTGACCTCCCCGCCCCTCACGGTGTCCGGATGGAAGTAGGCGCAGCCCCCGCCGACGAGGGTGAACCACTCCGAGAAGCCGCACTGCGGCCTCAGGCTGTCACCCAGGTGCCACTTGCCGCTCAGGGCGCACCTATAGCCGTTGTCGGCCAGCACGTCCGTATAGGACGTGAAACCTTCAAGGAAAGGGATGGCCTCATGCTCGCCCGACCCGTAGTTCGGGTTCCCCTCCGGCGCCCTGACCTTCGATCGGTCGATGTTGCCGGCCCTCAGCCAGTCATGCACGCCGTGCACGGACGGGATGGTGCCGGTCAGTATGGAGGCCCTGGCGGGCGAGCAGACCGGCGATGAGCAGAAGAAACTCGTGAAGAGCATCCCCCCCTCGGCCAGGCGGTCGATGTTCGGCGTCCTGCCCTCCCCGTTCCCCAGGCAACCCAAAGCCCATGGGCCCAGGTCGTCGGCGAGTATGAACACGACGTTGGTCCTTTT
>WRCU01000022.1 GCA_009783805.1 Oscillospiraceae bacterium | reverse complement strand
TCACCTCGCAAAGGACCGCCCCCACGGCCACCGCGGCCGCCATTCCGGCCAGCCGCAGGCATTCGGGCGGGCCGTCCGCCGCCAGCGACATGGACATGTATATACCCTTGGAAGCCTTAGAGACCCAGCCCCTGCCTAGCCTCCCCCGACCGGCGGTCTGCGACCCCGCGACGAGCAGCGCGCCCGCTGCGCCCCCGCCCTCCGCCAACCTTTTCAAGTACGAGTTGGTGGAGTCGACCTCGCCGAGGGTCAGCACCTCCCTCACGAATCCGACTCCCATGCCATCCAGGTAGCCTTTTATCCTGGCCGCGTCGCACGCGACGGCGAAGCCCTTCCCTTCGGCCGCGGCCAAGCCCGCGTCGCCCGCTTCGGCCCGCCCCGGCCGCGCCCCGGCCCGTACCGTCATATGGCCATTCCCGTGCGCCTCAGGCCGCCGTAGTCAGGGGCCGCCTCAGCCATTGCGATGACCGTCCCCCTATCCAGGCCCAAGACGGCCATGGCCTCGGGCATGTCTGCGATCGGCATGAGCACGAACGCCCTCCGTCCGTATTCTCTGTGGGGCAGCCGCAGCCCGTCCGCCTCCATCCGCAAGCGGCCGTACGCTATTATGTCGACGTCGATCGGCCTCGGCCCCCATACGCCCGTGTCGACCCTGCCCATCGAGCGTTCGATGCCCTTCGCGGCCGAAAGCAGCGCGTGAGGGTCCAGGTAGGTCTCCACGGTCACGGCCCCGTTCATGAAGGGCCCTTGGTCGGCCCTCCCGACCGGCTCGGTTTCGTAGATCCCGGAAACCGAGGCGACCCTTATACCGGGCACCCCGCCCAAGAGCGAGGCCGCCTCCCTGATACGGACGACCCTGTCCCCGAGGTTGGATCCCAAAGCCAGGACGGCCGTCTCCAGCACCTCGCGGCGGACACGCGACAGGATGACCCCGGCCCCCCCATGCGCGACGCCGACGTCGGCGCCGTCCTTGTAGACGGAGACCTTCAATCCGGCTATCCTAGCGTCGCCCAAAAAGGTTTCCTGCATGATCCTCAGCGCCAGCCTCTCGACCAGCGCGTGGCTTTCGCCGCACACGACCCTGCGCACGGCGCCGCAGACGCGGGAGTAGTCGACGGTACTATCCAGCGAGTCGCCGACGCATGCCTCAGCCAAGTCGGCATCCGCCTCCACGTCGACCGTGAACGGCTGCGGCGCCTCCCTCTCCATGGCGGAGACGCCGTGCCTGCCCATCACCTTTATCCCCCTTACGGCCACCTTATCCATACGCTCCGCCTATCCGCCCTCCCTGACCAAGGCGTCGGCCATCCGCGCGACCCTGACCATGGGCGCGACGTCGTGCACCCTAATGAAGTCGGCCCCGAACGCCACCCCGCAGGCCACCGTGGCCGCCGTGCCCTCCAGCCTGTCGTCCGGCGGCAGTCCCAGCGCGTTGCCTATGAAGGACTTCCTGGAGGTGCCGATGAGGACGGGGAACCCCAACGCCTTCAGCTCCCCCAGCCGCCTCAGCGCGCCCAAGCTCTCCCCGTCGGTCTTCCCAAAGCCGATGCCCGGGTCCAGGACTATGCCATCGGCCGGCATCCCGGCCCCCATCACGGCCTTGGCCCCCTCGCCCAGCGCCGTGGCCAGAGCCATGGCGGAGCCGGCCCCCGACCCGATCGCCTCCCTCTGCATTATCACGAGCCCCGCGCCTTCGCGGCCGGCCATGCAGGCCACCTCGGCCAGGCTCCCTGATCCGCCCACGTAGTTCACCATGGATGCGCCGGCTTTCAGCGATCCCTCAGCCACGCATGGCTTGGCCGTGTCTACCGATATCGGCACCCCGAGCTCGCCTGACAGGCGGCGGATCACCCCGGCCACCCTCTCCAGCTCCTCCCCGCCGCCTACCGGCGCGTAGCCGGGCCTCGAGGACTCGCCCCCGACGTCTATCATGTCCGCCCCATCGGCGACCATCCTCTCGGCGACCCTGCTGGTCAGTTCCGGCAACCCGCCGTCCGCCGCCCCTAGGGACCGCGAGCCGGCCAGCAGCCCGTCGCCCGAGAAGGAGTCGCCGGTCACGTTCAATATCCCCATCACGTACGTCCTCGCGCCTATCGCGAAGGAATGGCCCCGGCATCGGAGCGCGCCGCCATGGCCGCCTCCCGAGTCGCCCATGGCGACCCTCAGCCTTAGTGCGAGGCCGCCCAGGTACCCCGCCTGCGGCGCGAGCTTGTCGGCCAGCCTGCGCGCCTGCCTCAGGCTGCCCATTATGAGGACGTCCGACCTGTCGGCGGAGCAGTTGACCGCACCCCTGTGGACCGCGGCGTCGCCGCCCAGGCCCAGCATCTCCTGCTTGATTATGTTGGCTGCATAGCAAGGCGCGCCGGAGACGTACAGGCACGCCTGGACGGCCTTGGGCGCCATCATGGGCACGGCCTCGGGGTCGGGCCCCACCATGCGGACCAGCTCCGCGGCCTCGACCAGGCTTCGCGGGAACACGGCTTTCACGTCACTCAAATGGGATCATCCTTACGCAGGGCATCAAAATCAATATGGGAAGGAGCGCCCGCCTGGGCGCGCCCATAGGCGTCCGCGCCCCAGGCGGGCCATGCGGGGCGTCGGCGGGGCCGTGCCTCAGTTCCCCCACTCCCCTCGGACGGCCGAGACGTCGGCGTCGCCCATGCCGCCGCGCATGCAGGTGGTGACCGTCCTCGACCCGGGTTTCCTTACCCCCCTCATCGTCATGCATAGGTGCTCGGCCTCCAGCCGCACATACGAGCCCACCGGGCCCGCCGCCTCCATCACCGCGTCGGCCAGCTGCATCGTCAGGCGCTCCTGCAGCTGCGGCCTGCCGGCCAGGACGTCTATCATGCGCGCCACCTTGCTCAGCCCCAGGATCCGACCTCCCCCGGGCTTGTACGCTATGCAGGCCTTCCCGAAGAAAGGCATCAGATGATGCTCGCACATGGATTGGAAGGGGATGTCCCTCACGATCACCAGCCCATCGTTGCCCGGCTCCTGAAAGACCCTCACGTCGTCCATGGGGTCGGAGGTCAGCCCACCCAAGATCTCCCCATACATGTCGGCGACCCTGCACGGCGTCTCGGCCAGCCCTTCCCTATCCGGGTCCTCCCCTATGGCGATCAGTATCTCCCTGACCGCGCCCTCTATCCTTTTTTTATCGACCATAGCCTCATGGGCCCTTTCGCTAGCCCGCCATTCCGGCGAGGCGGGCAATCCGAATCCTATCCCATGGCCGGCCCCGCGTCAACAGCGCGCCGCGGCCCAATCGCAAACCTTTGTTCTTTTTCCCTTGATAAAGCGGGCGCCCGAAACTATAATGGTTTGGTCATGCGGGCGATGCGGCCCATAAGCTTAGGGGGTATGCCGGCACGCGCGACCGGGGTCCGGCCCGGCGTGCCATGCCCGGCGCTTCATGGATGACACGCGACTCGATATTCGTCAAGGGCGCAAGGGAGAACAACCTAAAGAACATCGACGTGAGCATCCCCAGGGACAGGCTCGTCGTGATCACGGGCCCCAGCGGCTCCGGGAAGTCCTCGCTGGCCTTCGACACCATATACGCCGAGGGGCAGAGGCGCTACGTCGAGTCGCTGTCCGCTTACGCGCGCCAATTCTTGGGGCAGATGGACAAGCCCGACATAGACTACATAGAGGGCCTTTCGCCCGCCATATCGATAGACCAGCGGACGACGAGCAAGAACCCGCGGTCGACAGTCGGCACCGTCACCGAGATACACGACTACCTGAGGCTGCTGTACGCGCGGATAGGCATCCCCCACTGCCCCGTCTGCGGCAGGGAGATATCGGCTCAGACGATCGACCAGGTCGTGGACAGGCTGATGGCGATGGAGGCCGGGACCAGGATGCTGCTGCTCGCCCCCATCGTGCGCAGCCGCAAGGGCGAGTACGGCAAGCTCCTGGAAGACATAAAGAAAGACGGCTTCAACCGCGTGCGGGTGGACGGGACCGTCCACGAGGTAGGGGATGAGATCAAGTTGACGAAGACCAAGAAGCATACCATAGACATAGTCGTCGACAGGGTATCCATAGGCGACGGCATGCGTCAGAGGCTCTCCGAGTCACTGGAGGTATGCTTCGCCAAGGGCGGCGGCCTGGCGATAGCCGCGCTTTCGGACGGGGCCGACGTGATGTTCAGCAAGGACTACTCATGCCCCGAATGCGGCGTCAACGTGGAGGAGCTGGCCCCCAGGATGTTCTCCTTCAACAATCCGTACGGGGCCTGCCAGACGTGCTCCGGGCTCGGCGTCCTCTTGAAAGTGGACACGGAGATGATCTTCTTCGACAGGGAGAAGTCGCTCGCCGAGGGCGCGTACCTGCTGGGCCCGGAGCTGCAGAAGAACGAGGGGAATTGGTACAGCCAGATCCTGACCGCCCTGTCCAAGGAGTACGGCTTCGACATAAACAGGCCGATCAAGGACATGCCCGACGACATAATGCAGGTGATCCTGTACGGGACCCAAGGCAAGACGTTCAAGGTGGACTACGTGAACTCCTACGGGGGCCGGAAGGAGTACGACTGGTCGTTCGAGGGCCTGGCCGCGCGCGTGGAGCGCATGTACAAGCAGGCCGACGACATAGGGAAGGTGCAGCTCGAGCCTTTCATGAGCGACAAGGCGTGCCCAGACTGCGGCGGCTCCCGGCTCAGGAAGGAGAGCCTCGCCGTGACCGTCTGCGGGCGCAACGTCCACGAGGTCTCCGTGATGACCATACGCGAGGCCCGCGACTTCTTCACCGGGCTCAGGCTGGGCGGCAGGGACCTCATCATAGCCAACCAGATAATGAAGGAGATCGTGGCCAGGCTCGGCTTCCTCGTCGACGTCGGCCTGGACTACCTGACGCTCTCGCGGTCCGCGGGCACGCTCTCCGGCGGCGAGGCGCAACGGATACGGCTCGCCACGCAGATAGGGTCGGGGCTCATGGGCGTGCTCTACATCCTCGACGAGCCCAGCATAGGCCTGCACCAAAGGGACAACGGCAGGCTGCTGAGGACGCTCCATAGGCTGCGCGACCTGGGGAACACGCTGCTGGTCGTGGAGCACGACGAGGACACCATGTACGCGGCCGACCACATCATAGACATAGGGCCGGGCGCCGGGGTGCACGGCGGCAACGTGGTGGCCGAGGGGCGCATAGACGACATCAAGGGCTGCGGCGAGTCCCTCACGGGCCTATACCTCAGCGGCGCGAGGCGCATCGAGGTCCCCTCGGCCCGGAGGCGGCCGGGCAAGGATTGGATCCTCATACGCGGCGCCCGCGAAAATAACCTCAAGGGCATCGACGTCAGGATACCCACGGGCGTATTCACCTGCGTGACGGGCGTCTCCGGATCGGGCAAGAGCTCGCTCGTCAACGAGATCCTGTACAAGAAGCTCGCCGCCGAGCTGAACCGGGCGCGCCTTAGGGCCGGCTCCCACGACTCCATCGAGGGGATGGGGCACCTGGACAAGGTCATCGACATAGACCAGTCGCCCATCGGCAGGACGCCGCGTTCCAACCCCCTGACCTACACCGGCGTCTTCGACTTCATACGCCAGCTCTACGCCTCCACCAACGATGCCAAGGTGCGCGGCTTCGGGCCGGGCAGGTTCAGCTTCAACGTGAGGGGCGGGCGCTGCGAGGCGTGCCACGGCGACGGGATCATCAAGATCGAGATGCACTTCCTGCCCGACGTCTACGTGCCATGCGAGGTCTGCGGCGGAAAAAGGTATAACCGCGAGACGCTCGAGGTGCGGTACAAAGGTAAGAACATTTCCGAGATACTGGACATGACCGTCGAGTCCGCCTACGCGTTCTTCTCCAGCATCCCTAGGATCCATACCAAGATATCCACCCTGTACGACGTGGGTCTCGGCTACCTGAGGCTGGGCCAGTCGTCCACCACCCTCTCGGGCGGGGAGGCCCAGCGCGTGAAGCTGGCCGCCGAGCTCAGCAGGAGGTCGACCGGGAAGACCATGTACATCCTCGACGAGCCCACCACCGGCCTCCACGTGTCGGACGTGCACAAGCTGGTCGACATCCTGCAGAAGCTGACCGACTCGGGGAACACCGTCGTGGTCATTGAGCATAACCTGGACGTGATAAAGACCGCGGATTATGTGGTGGACCTCGGCCCGGAGGGCGGCGACATGGGCGGTAGGGTCGTCTTCTGCGGGACCCCCGAGGAGCTTGCGGAGGCGGGGGAGATATCGTATACGGGCAAGCACCTGAGGAGGGCGCTCGGCCTCAGTTAAGGCTAGGATATGGTTGAGGCTGGGCTTCGGTTGAGGCTGGACCTCGGCTGAGGCTAGGCTTGAGAGCGGGCGCGGGCCCCCTCACCCGATCTTTATGGAGTTGAACACGTCCTCGTTCATGACGGCCTTATAGCGGTCCTCGGCCAACCACCTGTCCAGGAACTCCTCCTTGTACGCCTTGCTCTTCATGACCAGGATCAGGTTCTCCTTCAGATCGTCGAAGACGGACCGCCACTCCAGGCGGACGATGTGGAACCCGTACTCCGTCCTGATGACGTTGATGTCGCCCACCTCGGCCTTGAAGGCCCATTCCGGGAACTCCTGGACCAGCACGGCGTAGCCCGTGCCCTCCTCCTCGATCAAGTTCCCGTAGCTGTCGAACCTCATGAGCCCGTCATTGTAGGCGATCGACCAGTCCTCTGAGTACTCGTAGGCCAGCTCCAGCATGTCCTCGCCCGCGAGTATCCTGGCCATCACGTCCCCGGCCAGCTCCTCCTGCGCCGCGAGCTCGGCCTCGGGGAGGGCCTCGCCGTCGTCGTCCACCCCCAGGAACAGTATGTGCCTCACGTCCACCGCGTCGTAGTAGTCCCTGTTCTCGGCGTATTCTTCCCTCGCCTCGGCCTCGGAAACCACTATTTCCGCCATCTTGGCGTTCCGGAACTTCTGCGTGAGCTCCAGCAGGTCGGTGTATATCTTCTTGTAGTCGTCCACCCCGACGCCGTACTGCTCCTTCGTCTGCTTGTCAGCCTCCGCCTTGCCGCCGTACATGTCCATGAACCTCTGGAACGAGCTGTTTATGTTGGCCAGGTCGTCCTGACTGAGCTTGAACCCCTCCTCCTGCGCCTGGAGGAACTCCACCTTCGCCGATATGCACTCGCTGTACGCGAGCTCCTTCACGAACTCGCCGATCGTCTGGTCGCCCGCCTTGATGGACCAGTCCGTTATCCCGAACATCTCCGCGTAGTAAGACTTATAGTAGTTCATGAACCATATGAACTCGGGCTCGGTCACCTTCTCCGACCCGATCGTCGCGACGTACCTCTCGCTGCCGCACGAGACCGCCGTTAAGGCGAGCGTCAATGCCGCGACCACCGCCAAAGCGGCCCTTGCCTTGTTTCCCAACTCATCTCCCCATTTCCATGCGCCTGAAGTCCTTGCGCCCATTCTATAACATCCCGACGGGGCGCGGCAACGCGATATATTAACGTTCCGTTAACTTTCCGGCGTCCCTCGCGCGGATTAAGGATCCGCGCCCATGAGTGCGTCTGACCGACCGGCGGTCCATAGGGAGGCGGGCCGGAAGATGGCAGGGCCGGACGCCGTCCGGGTCAGACAGTTGCGGGCAGGGGGTCCTCCTTAGGCAGCCCTTGCATGGTCCCCCAAATGTCCTCCAGCACGCCGATCGCCGAGGCGAGGACCTTGCCTTCGTTCAGGTCATCCAACCTCACCGACAGGTAGGGGGACGACCCCGCGGAGAACATGACCTTGCCCCTGCGCCTCTCGACCAGCGCCGGGACCGCGGCGGCCTCGCGCCTGCTGAGCTGCCTGTAGTGGAGGATGAGCGACGAGTCCCTGACCGTCACGGAGGAGAACCCGCACCGCGTCGCGACCGCGTTTATGAGCGAGACGTCTATAAGGTTGAGCGCGCCGGCCGGTATGTCGCCGAACCTGTCGATGAGCTCGTCCCTTATCTCCGAGGCGTCCGCCGCGTCCGCTATGGATGCGATCCTCCTGTATATGTCTATGCGCTCGGCCTCGCCCCTCACGTACGTATCGTCGAGGTACGCGCTGACCTTTATGTCGACGCTCACGTCGTGGCCCTCAGCCCTGACCTCGGCGCCTCCGAGCTCCGCGACGGCTTGGCCGAGGAGCCTGCAGTACATCTCATAGCCCACCACGTCCATGTTCCCGTGCTGCTCCGCCCCGAGCAGGTTGCCGGCCCCCCGTATCTCCATGTCCCTCATCGCTATCTTGAAGCCGGACCCCAGCTCGGTGAACTCCCGTATGGCCTGCAGCCTCTTGGCTGAGACCTCGGCCAGCTCCTTGCCCTTCCTGTACGTTATGTACGCGTGCGCCAGCCTGTTCGACCTGCCCACCCTGCCCCTTATCTGGTAGAGCTGGGCCAGGCCCATGTGGTCGGCGTTCTCCACGATTATCGTGTTCACGTTCGGTATGTCCAGGCCGGACTCTATGATAGTCGTGCAGACTAGTATGTCGAACTCCCCGCCCATGAACCTCTCCATGATCGACTCGAGGCCCCGCTCCGACATCTGGCCGTGCGCGCCGACTATCCGCGCGCCGGGGACCATCTCTTGTATCTCCGAGACCTTGAGGTCTATGCCCCTGACCTTATTGTGCAGGTAGAAGACCTGCCCGTCCCTCGCCAGCTCGCGCTGGATGGCGTCCCTCACCATCTCTTTGTCGTACTCCATCACGTAGGTCTGAACGGGGTACCTCTCCTCGGGCGGGTCCTCCAGCAGGCTTATGTCCCTTATCCCCGTAAGCGACATGTGCAGCGTCCTGGGGATCGGGGTGGCCGAAAGGCTGAGTATGTCCACGTCCGGCCTCAGCCTCTTGATGAGATCCTTGTGCATGACCCCGAACCGCTGCTCCTCGTCCACCACCAGCAGCCCGAGGTCCTTGAACGATATGTCTTGCTGCAGCAGCCTGTGCGTCCCGACGAGTATGTCCACCGATCCCTCGCGCAGGCCGGTCAGTATCGCCTTCTGCTGGGCCTGGGTCCTGAACCTGCTGATCATCTCCACCTTGACGGGGAAGTCTGCCAGCCGGGCTTTGAAGTTGTCGTAGTGCTGCTGGGCCAGAATGGTCGTCGGGACCAGGTACGCCGACTGCTTGCCGTCCATGGCGCACTTGAAGACGGCCCTGAGTGCGACCTCGGTCTTCCCGTAGCCCACGTCCCCGCAAAGCAGCCTGTCCATGGGCCTCTCGGCCTCCATGTCGGACTTGATCTCCTCGATGCACTTGAGCTGGTCGCCGGTCTCCTCGTATTCGAACAGGTCCTCCATCTGCCCCTGCCAAACCGTGTCCCCGGCGAACGCGTGGCCCTTGGCGGCCTGCCTGGCGGCGTATATGCGGATGAGCTCGCCGGCCAGCTCCATCAGGGATTCCTTGACCCTGGACTTGGCCCGCGCCCAGTCCTCGCCGCCCAGCCTGCTGACCTTCGGCTCCTTGCCGCCCGGGCCTATGTACTTCTGCAATATGCCGAGCTGCTCCGCGGGGATGTATAGGCAGTCCGTCCCACCGTACGCGATCTTCAGGTAGTCCCTCTTGGCGCCGTCGACCGTGAGCCTCTCCATGCCCACGTACCTGCCGATGCCATGCGCCTCATGGACGACGTGGTCGCCCGGCGACAGGTCCGTGAACGCCTTTATCTTGTCGCCGCCGGCCTTCCTACCCCTCGCCTTGGCCCGCGTCTCCCTCCCGAACGCGTCCCTCTCCCCGACCAGGACGAAGCCCGCCTCCGGGTACGCGAAGCCCCTGTCGTAGCCGCCCCTGACCACCACGGCCTGACCCTGCGCCAAGGACCCCACGTCCTCCGCGAACGCGATCTCCAGGCCGCCGTCCCTCAGGTGCGACGCGAGGGCCTGGCCGCGGGCCGCCGTGCCGGCCACCAACGCTATCCTCTTCCCTTCGGACCTCCATTTGGTCACGTCCTTGGCTAGGAGGCTTAGGTTGCCCATATAGGGTGCGATCGACGCTCCCTTGATCTCCAGCGAAACGCGGGCGGCCCCCGAGCCGCCGCCCCCGCCCGCATATGAGGCGGCCATCGCTCCCCCGGCCCCCTCACGCCGCGCGGCGTCGGCAGGGTCGTCGAAGGCCCTCAGCTCGACGCTGGCCAAGGCGTCGGCCCTATCGACCGCCTCCTCGGCGGTGAAGTGATAGTCGGCCGCGTCGGGCAGTATCCTCCCCTTCTCCAGCAGCCCCGAACACGTCTCGCCGTACTCGGCCAGGACGTTCCCGATCCTTGCCTTAATCCCGCCCAAGTCCTCCGCGAGGGCGACGTCGCCGGATGAGCAATAGTCGAAGACCGAGTGGCCCTTCCCATGCAGGAACGAAAGGTAGCAGTCGATGCCGGGGAAGTAGCCCACCGTGACCAGCCTCTCCATCTCGCGCTCCGCCTTCTCCGCCATCGCAGCGGCCAGGCGCGCGTCGCCTTTCCTAAGGTGCGCCGCGTAGGCCTTGGCGCGTCCCAGGACCCGCTCGGCCACCTCGGCCGCCTCCGCCTTGCCGGGCGTCACCTCCCTGGCCGGCACGAACCCCAGGGAGCCCACGGCCTCGACCGAACGCTGGGTGTACACGTTCAGCTTCCTTATCGAGTCCACCTCGTCCCCGTAGTACTCTATCCGGTACCCTTCCTCGCATTGGACCGGGAAGGCGTCCACTATGCCGCCACGAACCGCGTACTGCCCCTTGTTCTCGACCGTGGCCACCCTCTCGTAGCCGGCCAGCGTCAGCCGACCCGCCAACTCCTGGGGGCCGGCCCCCTTCCCGACCGCGACCTCCCATATGTTCGAGGAGAAGGACGCCGGGTCGGCCACGGGTTGGCATATGGCCTCGGCGCAGGTCACGAGCACGTCGCAGCCGCCCGAGACGAGCCTCGCGAAGGCCGATATGCGCCTATGGATGCCTTCATGGCTCTTGGCCTCCACCTCGAACAGCATCAGCTCCTTGGGCGGCAGGAAGGCCGCGCGCTCTCCCAGCTCGCGCGCGAAGAAGCCGTGGGCGGCGCGCGCCCGCAGCTCGTTCTTGGCTATGTATATGACCCTCCGCCCGGTATGGGCCCTTATGGCGGCGGCCAGGTGGTGCGACTGCGCCTCGGATACGCCCTGTATCCCAAGCTTGCGCGTCCCCCCGGCCAAGAGGCGCAGGAGCTCGGCGTACCCCCCGACGCCTAGGAGGACGTCGTATAGGAATCCGTTAGGCATGCCACGAATGATAGCATGGGGCCATGCGCCTTTCAATCCGGCTGAGTCAGCCTTCCCGGCCGTTCTTTCGGCCTTCTGTCCGGCCTTCTTCCCGGTCGCCTTCCCGGCCCGCGCGGCCGTCGCCCGCGCCCCGGCCGTTCCACTCGTTCATGGCCGCCGCGGCCCCTTTCCGGACCACGCACAGGACCGCCTCCGCGGCGTCGCCGAACGCCTGGGCGTATTCGCCCAGCTCGCACTCCCCCAGCCTCCTCAGCACGTAGTCCTTGATGTCCCAGCCCGGCCCCGGCCTGCCTATCCCTATGCGGACCCTCGGGAAGCCGTCCGTGCCCAGGGCCTTGACCACCGACCTCATGCCGTTGTGCGTGCCGGGCCCCCCCCGCTCGCGGACCCTGATCGAGCGCGGCGGCAGATCCACGTCGTCATAGACGACGACCGTCCTTTCGGGGCTGGCCTTGTACCACCCCACGGCCCGCGCCACGCTCTCGCCGCTGTCGTTCATGAACGTCTCGGGCTTGAGCAGGATCAGGCGCCTGGCCTCATCCGCGCCGGCGCCCGGGCTCAGGGACACGGCGGCGACCTTCGCGTTGAACCGGGTCTCCCACCTCGCGCCGCCGATCCTTTCCGCCAAGGCGTCGACCGCCATGTATCCGCAGTTGTGCGGCGTCGCGGCGTACCGCGGGCCGGGGTTGCCCAGGCCGACGACCATGTAGGTCTCCATGCCCGCAAGGCGCCCCTTGCCGTCACGGCCTCCGCCGCCATCGCCGTCACGGCCTCCGCCGCGCGGCGCCCCACCCTTCCGCGGGCGCCCGCCGAATATCCTGCCGAAGATCCCCATATGGCCCCTTCATCCCCCGTCCTTCGCCGGCCCGGCCCGTGGGCCTAATCGGCCACGAACGGGCGTGCATACCATGGGCTCC
>WRCU01000021.1 GCA_009783805.1 Oscillospiraceae bacterium | reverse complement strand
GTTCGGGTGGCGCACCCGCCAATGCCACGCGATGGCGTTCGTCCCCCCGAAGACCTTGATGAACGGCGCCCTGTCCGCGTCGCGGCCGGTCAGCACCCTCACGAAACGTTCCCTAGTGTCCATGCGCCACCCGTCCCCCCACCGCTTTTGTGCGATAATGCATTATATATCATGGTCGGCGTCAGGCGACCCCGCCGCGGGCTTAACAAGACCGCGCGACGGCGGACCGCCCGGCCCGGCGGGAAGGGGGACGCGTCCCGCGGACGCCCAAGGGGCTCCGCGGCGGGCGCTGGCGAGGCGATGGCTAGGTTTTCCCTTAACGAAGGTTGGGAGCTCAAGGAGATGGGGCTGGATTGCAAGATGGAGATGGCCTCGCACGTATGCGGCCTGCCCGGATGGCATTCCGGCCTGAGCCTGCCCCTGGACGTCCACATGCCGCTCATAGCCTCCGGGGCCATGAAGGAC
The DNA here is from genome assembly GCA_009783805.1 of Oscillospiraceae bacterium. GTDB lineage: Bacteria > Bacillota > Clostridia > WRCU01 > WRCU01 > WRCU01. The sequence goes on along the minus strand of WRCU01000021.1, from coordinate 11,730 downwards.
CCGGTGCTGTCCGACTACTGCGACAACGGCGAGTGGGTTGAGAGACGCTCGTGGTGGTTTCGGAAGGCCTTCGACGGGTCGGCGCTCGACCCCGGCGCCAGGGTGTGCAGGCTCACGATCGAGTCGCTGGACGCGCACGGCGACGTGTTCCTCAACGGCGCGTACCTGGGGCACCACGCCAGCGCCCATTATCCGTTCACCCATGACGTGAGGGAGTACCTGCGGCCGGGCGAGAACGTGCTGCTCGTCAGGCTGACCTCGGGGCTCGAGTACGCCGACCACAGGGACGTCGCGGAGGTGGGCTTCAACGTCAGCGCGATGAGGACGAGCGCGGGGGTCATGCGCGGGGACCTCAGGCGGGCCGTGGTGAGGAAGCCCACGTACGTCTACGGCTGGGACTGGTGCCCTAGGATAGGGACCGTCGCCATCGCGAAGGGCGCGTACATAGACGAGACGGGGCTGGCGTCCGTCAGGGGCGTGGGCGTTTCGGCCTCGCTGGACGGCCCGGACGCGGCCCTGGACGTGGAGGTTGAGGTGGAGCTCCTCGACATACTCGCCACGCATGACGCCGACGTGGAGGTGAGCCTGTCGTTCGGGGGGGCCGTGGTGGCCTCGGCCCGACTGGATGACGTCCTGCTGAGGTCCGGCCTGAACTACGTGCGGCTTAGCCTCAAGGTGCGCGGCGCCAGGCTGTGGTGGCCGAATGGGATGGGCCCTCAGGACCTATATGAAGTGAAGGCGCGCGTGGTGTGCGAGGGCGCGGTTTCGGATTACCCGACTTTCAAATACGGGATAAGGACGGTCGCGCTGGACGTCGGCAGGGCGGGCGGTGGGGCTCGCGACTTCAGGCTGGTCGTGAACGGCGTCGCGGCCTTCTGCAAGGGCGGCAACTGGATACCCGCGGACTCCGTATACGCAAGGGTCACGCCCGAGAAGTACGCCGCCTTGATCTCGGAGGCCGTCGAGGCGAACTTCAACATGCTCAGGATCTGGGGCGGCGGCATATACGAGCGGGACGAGTTCTATGACGAGTGCGACGCGCGGGGGATACTCATATGGCAGGACATGATGTTCTGCTGCGCCGCGTACCCCGACCATATAGAGGCGTTCTACGACCTGGTCTCTAAGGAGGTCGATTATCAGACGAAGCGGCTAAGGAACAGGGCCTGCCTGGCGCTGCTCTGCGGGAACAACGAGAACCACTGGATATACGGCGACAGGGGCCTGGATTTTAAGGAGGAGCGCCAATACGGGCTCAAGGTGTCGAACGTCATGATGCCGGAGTACGTGAGGAAGAACTGCCCCTGGGTGCCTTACTGGAACTCGTCGCCGTACGGGGGGGCCAACCCGAACTCCGAATCGGTGGGCGACGTCCACCACTGGCACCAATGCATGATGAACCCCGATATGGGAAAGCGCATAGACCCCGCCGAGTACGACAAGGTCGGCGCGCGCTTCGTCAGCGAATACGGCTATCCTGGGCCCTGCGCCAAGTCCAGCATAGAGAGGTATTTCGACGGAGCCGAGGTCGACAGGGGCGGGCGCGTCTGGGACCTGCACAACAACACGTTCGAGAAGTACACGGTGAACGCCGGGATAAGGAAGCACTACACCGACCGCGAGCTGGGGCTCGACGAATACATCCTCTACGCGGGGATGGCGCAGTCCCTCATGATAGGGTACTCCCTGGAGTCGTTCAGGGCGAAGGCCCACTGCGGCGGAGCCTTGTTCTGGATGTACAACGACTGCTGGGGCGAGGTAGGCTGGACGATCGTGGACTACTACCTCACGAGGAAGGTATCCTTTTATGGCGCCCGCAGGGCCTTCGCCCCTCGGAGGGCCATACTGCGCGCGGAGGGCGGCGCGGTCACGGCCTGCCTGGCCAACGACTCCCCGGAAGGCCTCAGGGTCCGGCTGCGGTACGGGTACGTGTCCTTCGACGGTGGGGAGGGATGCCACGGGGAGGAGGACGTCGCCGTCGGGCCGTATGGCAGGGAGGCGGTCCTACGGTTCGGCATGGGGGGGCTCAGCGGCAGGGAAGGGACCTTCTACGTGAGCCCGGTCGCCGGCCACGGGTCGCCGGCCAAGCCCATGGGGCCGTTGGGGCCGCTGGGCGGCGTCGGCCAGGCTCCGGCCTTTGGGACCATGCTGGGGTTGGAGCCGGCCACGCTAAGGCTATGGGACCTTAGGGAGCTGGCGCTCTGCCCGCCGAGGATGAGGGTCACGGGCGTCGCGGACGAAGGGGCCGACGCAGTGTACGTGCTGGAAAGCGAGACGTACGTCCACGGGGCGCACCTGAAGGCGCCGGATGGGGCGCGTCTGAGCGACAACTACTTCGACATGCTCCCGGGCGAGTCGAAGGCGGTGAGGGTGTACGGCGGCGCCGGGGTAAGGCTGGGGATAGGGTCGGTGCCGGTGGACCGCCTGGGCTGAACGCATGAGCCATACTACGGATTGGGGGCATATAAGCTATGGTCACTTCGAGGGAGAGGGTGGAGCGGTGCCTGAACTTCATGGCCGTGGACAGGCCGGTCGTGAACATGGGCCTGAATGCGGTGGGGTACTATGAGCACGGGGAGAAGCTGAGGGAGCTCGTCAGGTCCATGGAGTGCGATTTCGACCCGGTGTATGAGGGGGACTTCAAGCTGCCGTCCCCCGAGGACTTCGACGCGGAGGGCAACTACTCCACCGTGACCAAGGATTGGTGGGGCGTCACTTGGAAGAACCGCATCTACGGCATCATCGGGCACCCTATCGAATGGCCCCTAGACGATTGGGCCAAGCTGGACGCGTACGACTTCCCCAAGGTCAGGAGGCTGGAGGGCGAGGCGCTCGTGAAGGCCCAGGCCGAGGTGGCGGCCATGAAGGCTCGGGGGTATTACGTAAGGCGCGGATGGGTCACCAACTTCGGGCAGGCATACGCCGTCCATAAGTTCGATGAGGTGCTGGCCGACATCGCGGCGCGCGACGAGGGCTTCCTGCGGTTCACGGCCCTCATGCACGGTCTTTGCGTGGCAAGCGTGGAGAACCTGCTGCTGACGGACGTGGACGCCGTCCTGTTCGCGGATGACCTGGGCACTCAGGACGCGCTCATAATGTCCCCCAAGGACTTCCGGGAGATATACAAGCCGCTATACAAGGAGATGGCCGCGACGGTCAGGAAGGCGGGCAAGCGCGCCTTCTTCCACGTATGCGGGTACTGCATGCCCTTGCTCGAGGACTTCGCCGACATAGGGTTCGACGCCATATGGCCGCAGCTGAGCGCGCACGACTTGGGTGAGTTCGCGCGCAGGTGCCGTGAGCTCCGCCTAGCGGTGGCCATACACCCCGACCGGGGCGCATTGATGACGCGAGGCAGCCCCGACGACGTACGCCGCCGGATAGGCGACTACTATGAAGCCTTCAGGCCGCACGACGGCGGCTCCTGGTGGCACCTGGAGATAGACAACGGCTTCCCGTACGAGAACATAGAGGCCATGGCCGAGGCCGTGCGCGCCGGCTTTTAGGGGGCGAAGGCGGACGCCGCCTATGCCCGGTCGCCTTAATGGGCAGGAGGCGGCATGGCTCAGGACGGACGCGACGCGCCGATGGGTTTTCGGGGCGCGGTGAGCCTGATCCGGGCGGTCCGCTTTATTCGTAGGTCACCTTGACCACGGTCACGCCCGGGAAGGCGATGGGGACTGCGGCGTATGTCGAATCCTCGACCCTGTCGGTGCGGAAGGCGGCGGGCGCGTAACCTGCCCCGTCCGACCGACCCGTGCCCTGAAAGCGTGCCATGGCGGAGACGACGCACCTCGCGCCCTCGGGCAGGAGCACCCTTACCTCCGCCGAGTCGCCGCTACCCGTGGCCGTCACCGTTATCTCCCTCGCGTCCGCGTCGTGCGCGTATCTGTATGAGACGTAGCCGCCCGACGCCGCGTACCTGGCGGTCAGCGAGGCCGAGTCGACGCCCGCGGCCGCCCAGCGCGGCGATATGGAAGCGTCGGCGTATGCCGTGCCTTTATCCTTCACGCCTCCCAGGCCTTCCATGAGCGCGGCCATCACCAGGCCCCCGGACCAGTTGTCCGGCCCGCCCGTCGATTCGAGCGGCGGCTCCCTGTAGGAGGGCCTATCAGCGACGGTGAGGGCCAGCAGCGCGTACGAAGCCCCGTCGGGGCCGGCGGTCACCTCCACGGCCTCCACGGGCCTTTCGGGGAACGGGTTCGCGTACTCGGCCCAGCAGACGCCCACCCCGTAGGCCACGTCGCTGTCGCCCCTCCACGCGAGGCCCGAGCGGTCGGACTCCCTCAGCTCGGAGAACCAGAAGTTCGTGACGTCCCTGCCGTACATGACCGCCTTGGTGGCCTCCGTCCCGTCTTCGTACAGGAATCTATGGAGCCCGACCAGCCCGGACTCCGAGCGGCCGCCCGTTGAGTGCAGCGCGAATAGGGAGCCGACCTTCGAGCCTATGGGCACCCTGACCGAGCCGGGCAGGCGACCGCCCCCGGCGCGGACGGCCACGGCGGCCTTGCCGCCGTTCGCGGCGGGGTCCGCGACCAGGTAAGGCACGCCTTTATGCCCCCAACTCCCGACGGGGAATCTGCGGATGTCGTTCTTAAGCCCGTCGAAGAGCCATGGGAGCGAGCCTTCGGCCGCCTCGGACGAAAGGCCCATGTTCGCCAGCGGCGCAAGGTCGACGGTCGAAAACTTTTGCGCCGGGGGGGCCCCGTCCTCATACGCGCCCGTGTACGCGAACCTCAGGAACCCGTCCGCGTCTTCCTTGCCGAGCCCGAGGACCCGCCTCAGTATGTCCGCCCCGTATCCCTCGAACCCATGCTCGAACGCGCCCCTCGCCAGCTCGCCCGCGGCGTGCGCGTGGACGCCCCCGTTCATGTACTGCCACTTCGCGCACGCCCCCCCCTCATCGAAGACGTCCGTCTCGAACGGCGGGTATATGGCGTAGAACTCGCCGGGTGACCTGTGCGGCAGGGCAGCCCGAATGCCCTGGTATGTCCTTATGATGGCCGCGGCCTGCTCGTGCGTGCAGTTCCTGTTGAGGGTGTAGCAATTCGAGAATGAGACCTGGCCCGCGGTGTCCGTGCCCCCGAAGTCCCTGACGGCGGATTCGTCCTCCTCTACCCGGTGCGTGTAGAAGCGGCCGTTCCAAGCCAAGGCGTCGAGCCGCTCCCTGATCCCCGCGGCCCTGTCCGCGAAGGCCCTCGCGTCGGCGGCCCGCCCGGCCTTGGCCAGCATCTCGGCCAGGACGTCGCACGCGTAGGCGTACCCGGTGTTGTCGCCGTAGAACACCGTGAACTTCGTCCTCTCATGGTCTATCTGCTGTTTGATTCCCAGGTCGAAGTGCGCGAGGCTCGCGTCCCCAGGCTGGAAGTCCCAGGAGTCTATCGTGTAGCCTTTCTTCAGGAGGCCGAATCGCTCCGACCAGCGCGCCTTGTCATAGCGGCCGTAGTCCAGCGCCTTCACGCAGCTGTCCAGCATCCCTGCCATCCAGGCGTCGTCGCCGGTGCTCTGCCATACCAGGTACACGCACTCTACGTAGTTGGCCTCGCAGTGGTTCTCCACGGGCTGCCTGGCCGCCACGTTGTCACCCAGGTCGACGGCGTAGCCATAGGGCCTCTCGTACGCGCTCATGTAATAGTACCCGGCGTTCTTGCCGTATATGAAGCTCCATATCATCCCGTCTTCCCGCTGTATCTCCTTCAACAGGTTCACGAGGCCGTCCGCGTGCGGGCTCAGGTACTTGAAGCCTTTGGCGGTGTGCAGGTGGTCCAGGATCCAGACCACGAAGTTCAGGTACTTCACGCCTTTGTGGGTGATGGCGCCCACGCCCGCCATCTCGGGGGTGTCGGTGGGGTCGGAGTACCTATACCTCATGGTCCTCTCGCATATGCGGAACAGCTCGCCGAACTCACCGCCGGAGTCGCTTACGCCGCTTTTCGCGTCCACGAGGAAGGAGAGCTCCTCGGGGGCCCCGCCGCCCTCCGGCGCCCCCATGCGGACGGTGTGCCTGCCCAGCGCGCCGCCTACGGCGAAGCTGACCTCACGTCGCCCCGCGGCGCCCGCGCCCGGCTCGGACCTGAAGTACTCGCGGCCCTTGCCGTCGCAAACGGAGACCGCCCCCCCGGCGGCCACCTTGACCGTCTCCAACGGGCTGACCGTCAGCTCCCTGTCTGAGCTCATCATTACCATCGTCCATTACCCCCTTTGGGCATACGCCCGTATCGGCCGGCGATCCCGCATCAGGCGGCGTCAGGCCGGCGCAGGGTCACGCCTTCCCCGCCGATCCCCTCTCGGCCTTCCTGTACCTGACGCATAGCGCGAGGTCCAACGTCACCATGCAGGCGTTTAGTATGTAGAGGAGGATGACCAAGTCGAGGTTGTGCAGCGCCTTGTGTATGATGCCCGATATGTAGCCGACGATTATTATCGCCAGGAAGATGAGGCTCTTCCCCGACGTCTTCTTCGTCCATAGCGTCTTTATTATCGAGACGGGCCAAGCCGCCCCGAAGGCCACCAGCATACCGGTTTCGAATATGGAGTCCATGCTGCCTCCTGATGATAGTGATGACGGGCCGCGGCGCAATGGCCCCATGCCTAGCGCGGGGCTATGGCCCGAATATAGCCTCACTTAAAAAAACGTTCCTGTTCCTGTCCATTAAGCCCAGCGTGTCCCCCGCCTCCAACGTCGAGAGCAGCAGCCCTATATACTCCATGTCCAGCTCCTCGGCGGAGATCACGTAGCGCTCCAGCTCCGTGGTGCGCATGAAGAACTCCTGCAGGGCCTTGTTGAGCTCGCCCAGCGAGGGGTCGAGCTCCCCGGTGACCACGTTGCCGGAGAGGTATGGCTTGACCCCGCTCTCTATCGCCTCCCTGAAGTCCGCGACGTCGTTCACATGCGCCCTTGCCAGCGGGAGGTCCTGCAGAGCGATCAGGGCCTTCCAACCGCCATAGGCCGCCTTCCCCGCGGGGAACCCGACGCGCCCCCCCGTGAGGAGGTAATCCTCGCCTTCGATCCCGTACATGAGCAGGTCATACCCTTCCTGGGATCCGTACAGCCACTCGATGAACGCCAGGGCCTTCCCCGCGTTGGGGGACATGGCGTTTACCGCGAATCCGGGGTTGTACAGGAGGTTGGCCGTCGGGACGCCTACGCTGAGCGGGTACACGGCCACCTCCACGAACGGGGCCAGCTGCGCGGCCGTTATCGCCGCGAGGTCCAGCTCGATTATGAACGAGGCGATCCTGCCGTACCTCATCTCATCCACGTAGTTCGAGCACGGGAAGGTGTACCCCTCGGACTTCCATGCCGCCGCGGTCCGCAGGTACTCATCGAAGTCGTCCGTATGGGGCCATATGATGAACTCGCCGGATTCGGGCCTCACGCATATGTCGTTGGCCGCCGCCGATACATAGCCCGAGTCCTGCTTGAACAGCTTGAAGGAGAGGGCGACGTCGGCCGCGGGATATAGGTCGGTGACCTTCTTGGCGGCCGCCATGAAGGCCCCGTACGAGGCGGCGTCCTTGATGGCCCCCGCTCCCGAGGCGTCCATCACGTCCTTGCGCACGACGGCGGCGAGCCTCTCCGAGCTTACGTACCGCCTGGGGACCATGCATAGGGCCCCATTGATCGTGTAAGCCTCGATGTGCCTAGGCTCGAGCGTCGAATAATAGTTGGGGGCGTACTTCTTCAAGTCGTCGCCGATGTCCCTGCCCAGGTCGAACGTCACCAGGTCGTCGGTCCAGGCGAAGAAAAGGTCGATCTGCCGGCCCGAGAGGATCTCCTCCTTCAAGGTCCCGCTGTACCCGTCATACAGCTCGATGGCGACCTCCGCCCCGACGGCTTCGAAAGCTGAGGCGTTGACGGCGTCGACTATGGCCCCGAGCCTGGCCTTGTCCGGCAGGTTCGCCTCGGGCATCAATATCACGATCCTGGATTCCGACCAATCCTTCAGGTAGTCGGGCCCCTCCTCGGAGTCGCCGCAGGAGACGGCCAGGAGCGCCGCCGCCAAGGCGACCGCCGCCAAGGTCAGCGCCAGGCGGCGCCTAACCGGTCGAAAGCCGCCTTTATCCGTTTCGGTGATTCCTTTCATTTTATGGATACCGGTTCCCTCGATAGTCCTTAGCCCACACGGACGGCCATATGGCCCCGCATGAAGGATTATACCGTAAAAAAGACGGAAGAGGCCGCCCTAGGGGACGGCCCGTGCCATTATTTTGCGTCGGCCGCGCGGCCCTCGGCGGCTTTACGCCGCCCTCGCCGGCCTAGCGTTGCCCTCACCGCGCCGGCCGCCGCCAAATGGGCGCTCCTACGGGCTTATAACCCTGCAGGACCTTGCGTATGAGTTCGTGTAGTAGTCGCTGTATATGGTGCCTATCGTGACGCCCAGGCGCTCGTTGGCCGAGTGTATGAACTTGCCTGAGCCTATGTACAGGCCCACGTGGTTTATGCCCGTCCCTTTCGTGTTGAAGCTGACGATGTCGCCCTTCTGCAGGCTGTCCCTCGGGACGAACGTGCCGTTGTAGGCCTGCTGCGCGGCCGTCCTGTCTATGTATATGCCATGCTGGGCGAAGACGTACTGGGTGAACCCGGAGCAGTCGAAGCCGTTGGGGGAGCTGCCTCCCCACCTGTATGGGTAGCCTATGAACTTCTGGGCCGTCTCTACCACCCTGTCCGCAAAGGTGGCGTTGGCGGCGGCCGGGGCGTTGTTTTGGGGCTTGGATGCGGACGACCCCTCCAGGTCGAGCAGGTCCTCGCGGACCCAACCCCTGACGCTGTCCTCGGTCTCGACGTTGTACCATCCGCCGATGCGTTTTATGGCTATGACGGTGTCGCCGGCCTTAAGCTGCATCAGTATCTCGCTGGCGGTGGTCGCATCGGACCTCACGTTGACCACGTCGCAGTTGGGCGAGGCGTTCCCGATGGGGACCTCCTCCACCGTAAGGTAGTCGCCCTTGGCCCAGCTGATGAAGTCCTTGCCTTCGGAGTCCGTGAACTTGATGTAGTACCAGATCCCGTCCTCCTCCACGGACTCTTCCAATATCCAGGCGGCCGCGTCCCGCATGAGCAGGAACTGGATGTCCGACTCGACGTTCGGCGACTTCCTTATGTTGAGGCAGTTGACTATGACGGTCCCTACCCTCTTGTGCAGGTCGCCGTTGGACGCAGTGGTCAGGCCCCCGGGCAAGGTGAGGATCAAGGCTATCATCAAGGCTATCGACGTAAGCTTCCGTATGTGAGGCATCGCGTACTCCCGGCGCGTAGGCTTTTATTATTCCGAATCCTCGGATTGGGTATTCTGGGTCAGATTATCCCACGGCGTCCCTTTTTATGTCAATTCGTTAAGTTACCGGCGCCTTTCAATATAGTCTCAGATACATATCGATTATCCTCTCGCCGTACACGCAGCTGACCATGAACCCGGCGGTTATGAAAGGCGCGAATGGGATGGGGTCGCGCCTGGTCCTCCTACCCGCGGCGATCAGCGCCAATTGGTAGGCTGAGCCCAGCACGCACGAGACGAACAGCGTCATGAAGGTGAGGGCCAATCCGGCGAACAGGCCCAGCGGCATGAACAGCTTGATGTCACCCATGCCCATCATGCCTTCCTTCCTAAGCAGGATCCTGCCCACGGCGTAGACGGCGAGCAGGAAGGCCGTGCCGGGGATCAGGCCGAGGAACGGGCCCCACCAAGCGTGGAGGAACCTGCCGGCGGGCTCCGCGACGTTATGGGCGAAGGCCGCCGCCGCGGGGGCGAGGCATGCGATGACCAGGCCGTTCGGGATTATGAGGTAGTCGGCGTCTATGAATGAGGCCACCGTCAGGATCGCGAATAACGGCGCCGCCATGAGGAAGTACGGCCCGATCCCTTGCTCGAGGTATAGGGCCGTGAATGAAACCGAGTATATAAGCGCCAGCAAAGCGAGCCTCACGGCCCAACCGGCTCGGGTGCGCGCCTTGGCCTCGATCTCCGGGTCCCTCTCGGGGATCGCGCGTATGGGCGGATAGGAGAGGGCCGTCGCGGCGGCCGCGGCGCCGCATACCACAAGGATGTCCATGCGCATATATTACGGCATGCGCCGTCCGCCCACAACGAAGGGGGGCCCACCGTAGGTGGGCCCCCCGAGACTGCGTCCGACCATCCGTTCCGAAAGCGTTCCTGATCCCTTAAGTGCAAGGTCCAGTGATCAGCTCTGGGTCGAGATAAGGAAGTTGTAGAGGGCGGTCTGGGCCGCGCCCCTGTTGGCCTCGAGGGCGGAGGCGTAGGTGATGCCTTCGTCCGCGTTCGGGACTATCTTGGCGAGGATGTCGGCGAAGTCCTGGCCGAATCCGGAGGTCTGCAGGATGGGGGCGTTCCCGTTCCATTCCTGCGCGTACTGGTACATCTCCTCAGAGCCGTAGATCTCGTTGATGAACCTGGCCTTCTTGTCGTTCGTGTCGTTCTGGTCCCTCATCATCCACTCGAGGAAGAGGGCGGCGAGTTCAGGGTTCTTGCTGCATCCGGTAACGCCGAAGGCGAGCGCCTCCGGTTGGTCCCTGGAGGTCATGTTGGCCGGGAGGTCCGGACCCCTGGGCGCGCACACGAATCCGACGGCGTCCATGCCCATGGTCTGCTTGGCCTCGACGAGCTGGTTGGTGAGCCAGTACGTCATGCCGATCACGCCCTCATAGAACCGCCCGAACGGATCCGTCCACCAATCCCAGGGCACGATGCCGTACTTCTGGCTCATGTCGTCGGTGAACTCCTTGGCCGTGACCCACTTGTGGTCCATCGCGAATGTGGGCATGCCGTCCGCGTCGAACGTCACGAAGTCAACGCCGTTGCTGGGTATCTGCCACGTGCCGTACATCCACCCGGCATAGCCGAAGGTGTCCATGTTGCCGTCGCCGGTGAGGTCCTGGGTCATCGCCATCGCAAGCTCCACCCAGGCGTCCCATGTCCATCTGCCTTGCTTCCAGAGGTCAAGCGGGTCGCTCATGCCGAGCTGGTCCACCATCTCCTTGTTGTACCACATGAGGCAGGTCGGGAACGGCTTGTTGACGCCGTAGATCTGGCCCTTCCACCTGTAGTAGTCGGTGATCTGCCTGGAGATGTACCTGTCGTCCGCATAGTCCGGCGAGTCGAAGTCGATGTAGTCGTTCAGCCCGATGACTATGTTCTTGAGCAGGTAATTGGGCTTCGAGTCGGCCCAAAAGATGATGACGTCGGGGCCAACGCCCGCCGCGATCTCAGCCAAGTACCTGGTCGCCATGCCCTCGCCTTCGGGTACCGGCCTCTGCGTGACCGTCGCGCCCGTGGCGTCCTCGAACTCCGTCCTGTACTCCTTCACCCAGCCGCGGTGATGCTGGAAGTCGTACTTCTTGTTGTCCCACTCCTCTTTCCTTCCCGCGTTTTCCTGCGGGCCGCCGGTCATGAAGCTGACCGTCTGGCCTTGGAACTTGACGGGGTCTAGCTTGAAGCCGGAGGACAGGTCAATGTCCCCGATGTCCCCACCGTCGTCGGTCGCTGCGCCCTCGCTGACGCTGCTACCTGCGTCAGTGGTGGTCGCGGCCGCCGTGGTGGTGGTCGACGCCGTCGTCGTGTCGGCGTCATCGTCGCCGCCGCATGCTATCAATGCGAATACCATTGAGAACACCACGGCGAAGAGGATGAGCCTACTCAAGTACCTCTTCTTCATCCTTTGGATTCCTCCTCATATATTTTCGGCGTCGGGACCCATGCCGGACCCGGCGTC
>WRCU01000020.1 GCA_009783805.1 Oscillospiraceae bacterium | reverse complement strand
TCGGGGGGTACGGTGTGGTGGGCAGGGCGATGGGGTCGGGGCTGATCGAGGTCTCGGCCGTGGACATAAGGGAGCACTCCGCCAACAAGCACCGCAAGGTGGACGACTATACGTACGGCGGCGGCGACGGGATGCTCATGATGGCCCAGCCCATATACAGCGCCTGGCTGTCGGCGGTCGCCGCGGCGCGTAAGGCGGGCGGCGCGAGGCCCTGGACCGTATGCCTGTCCCCGAGGGGGTCGGCCTTCTGTCAGGCCAAGGCGAGGGAATACGCGGGACGGCCGCACATCATATTGGTGTGCGGGCATTATGAGGGGATTGACGAAAGGGTCTATGAGGAGATATCAGACGAGGAGGTCTCCATAGGGGACTATATCCTGACCGGCGGCGAGCTTCCGGCGATGGTGGTGGTGGACGCCACGGCCAGGTTGCTGCCCGGGGTACTCTCGTGCGAGGGCAGTGCCGTGGATGAGTCGTTCGAGGGCGGCCTATTGGAATACCCGCAATACACCAGGCCGCGGTCCTTCCTCGGCAGGGCGGTGCCCGAGGTGCTGCTGTCGGGCGATGACAGGCGGATCAGGGAATGGCGCAGGGCGAAGTCCGTCGAGGTGACCGGCAAGGCCAGGCCGGACTTGCTGGGGGGCGGATAGGGCGGGCATGGCGTGTGGACGCCATACATTAACGGGGATGGGGGTACTTTAAGTCAATGGACATATTGGAGACGATAGGCAACGAGCAGGTCAAGGATGGCTTGCCCGAGATGAGGATAGGCGACCACCTCAAGGTGCACGTGAAGGTCAAGGAAGGCGGCAGGGAGAGGGTCCAGGTCTTCGAGGGCACGCTCATAGCGATGAAGGGCGGCGGCGCGAGCGAGACGTTCACCGTCCGCAGGGTTTCGTACGGCGTCGGCGTAGAGCGCGTGTTCCCGCTGCACTCGCGCAGGATCGACAGGATAGAGGTCGTCAGGCACGGCGTGGTCCGCAGGGCGAAGCTCTATTATCTGCGCGACAGGACCGGCAAAGCCGCCAAGATCAAGGAAAGGCTGTCGTAACGCTTACGGACGCGGCCACTGGGCCGCAAGGCCCGGCCGCGCGCGGGGCGGTTTGGATCGCGCCCGCCCGGCCGCGTTAGGGCGGCCTTTGCCTACGCGACGAAAACCGGCAGCCGCCGTCAGTTGACCACGTTCCTCGGCTCGCCTTCCATGTAGGCCTTAAGGTTCCCGACGGCGATGTCCATCAGCCTTTTCCTGCTCTCCTTCGGGGCCCAAGATATGTGTGGGGTGATGATGCAGTTCTTCGCCGTCAGGAGGGGGTTGCCCATTGATATCGGCTCCGTCGAGACGACGTCGATGCCGGCTGCGTAGACCTTCCCGGAGTTCAGGGCGTCAGCCAGGTCACGCTCGTTTATCAGCGGGCCCCTCGAGTTGTTGATTATTATCACGCCGTCCTTCATCTTGGCTATGCTTTCCTTGCATATGATCTCGGCGGTCTCCGGGAACAGGGGGCAGTGAAGGGAAATCACGTCCGACTCGGACCATATCGCGTCCAGCGTGGCGTATCGCGCTATGCGCCTGCCCGAGTCCGTCTCGTTCACGTCGTGCGCCAGCACCTCCATGCCCATCGCCTTGGCTATGGCCCCGGTGACCTGGCCGATCCGGCCGAACCCGACGACGCCCATCACCTTTCCGGAAAGCTCGATCAATGGGTGGTCCCAAAAGCAGAAGTCCGGGCAGGAGGACCATCGGCCGGCCTTAACCGCCTCGCTGTGATGCCCTATGCGGTGGCATATCTCCAGCAACAACGCTATGGCGAACTGCCCGACGGCGTCCGTCCCGTAGGTGGGGACGTTGCAAACGGGTATGCCGCGCTTGCGGGCCCCGACCACGTCCACCACGTTGTAGCCCGTGGCCAGCACGCCGATATACCTGATGCCCGGGCATCCTTCCAGCACACTCTCCCCGATGGGGGTCTTGTTTGTCAGGACTATCTCGGCCGAGCCGATCCTCGCGATCACCTCGCGCTCGTCCATCGGCGTCCTGTCATGCACCGTGAGCGCGCCCAGCTCCTCGAATCCCCGCCAACTGAGGTCGCCGGGATTCTCCGTATACCCGTCCAGTATGACTATCCTCATACGGCCCGCGCGGCCTGGCCGCCCTCGTCGGGTCAGGCCTCCGCATCCTCCCCCCATTTTCGCTATAATGATGGCGATTATACCACTTGCGCAAGGTCCGGGCCTCCCAACCGGGCGCGGCGGGGTCCTTAGCCGGCCGATGGGGGCTAGGGGGAAGGGGCGGTAGATACATGGAAAGGATACGGTACGCTGGCCCGACGACCATCAAGGCCAACCAGCTCTTCCGCTGCGCCGTTGAGGTCCGCGTGGAGAAGGCGATAGAGGAAGGCGGGATGCTGACGATAGCCTCCAGGCACACCTCCGACATCGGGGACGCCCAAGGCGTGAGCCGGGACCTGGAGAACTACGTAGAGGTAAAGGCCGACAGGCCCGGTGTCAGCCTGGCGGTCACCGGGACGCCGGGCGGGCATCCTTGGAACAGGGGATTCTCGGTGGAGGTAAAGGCAGGCGCCCTGGCGCCCGGGGACGTGGTCAGGGTCGAGATGGGCGGTGACAGGGGATTCAGGGCACAGAGCTTCAGCGAGGAGCGGTCCGGCTTCAGGCTGGGGATCAGGCGGGGGAAGGGCGGGCCGTGGGAGGTCGCCCCGCGGGAAGAATCGCGGCTGTTCACCGTGACTGGCGCTGAGCCGGCCATAATCCGGGCGTACGTCAGGGACGTCAATGGGGTCGGGAGGCGCACCCTAAGCGTCAAGGCGGAGGACGCGTACGGCAACGTGGCCTCGCCGGGGGAGCTCGCCGTGGACGTCGTGCTGGACGACGTAAGGTTCTTGGGGGAGGTGCGGCTGAAGGGGGGATTGGCCATCGCGGACTCCCTGGACCTGCCGGACGACGGTAGGTGGCATACCTTGTCGGTCTCATCCGGGGACGGCCGGTTCCACTCCAGGACCAACCCGTTCGGCCCCTGCCTGGCGGAGGGGTACGGAGCCTTCTTCGGCGACATACACGGGCAGTCCGACCTCTGCGACGGCACGAACGGGCCCGGCAGCCTCTACGCCTATGCGCGGGTGGCCGCAGGCATGGACTTCGCGTCCGTCACCAGCCATGACATGGAGCTGGACGACGGGGCGTGGGCGGAGGTCGCGGATGAGACCCGCAAGGCCAACAGGCCGGGCGACTTCGTGGCCTTCCTGGGGTACGAGTGGTCCGGGCTGCCGGACGAGGGAGGCGACAACAACGTATATTACCTGTCCGGTGAAGGGCCGCTGGTGAGGAACTCCGCCATCGACGGCCCTTGGTGCGTGCCGGGGGTCAGGTCGGAGCGGATAGACCTCAGGGAGACGATAAGGAGGATCAGGGCCTCGACCGACGGCTTCATGGTGATTCCCCACTGCGGCGGGAGGCAGTCGAACCCCGACTATCACGACCCTACGGTGATGCCGGTCTTCGAGATCCACTCCACGCACAGGAACTACGAGCACGTCTGGGCCGGCCTCGTCGACCGCGGGCTGAGGCTCGGTTTGGTCGGCGGCAGCGACGACCATAGGGGGATGCTGGGCGACTGCGGGGTCGCCGCCAGGGAGCGGTACTTCTCGACGCATTGCGGGCTGGCCGTCGCCATGGCCAGGGAGCTCACGCCGGAGTCGATCTGGGACGCCATCATGAGGCGGCACACATACGCCACCAACGGCCCGCACATCGTGGTGGGGTTCTCCTCGGGGGACCGGATCATGGGCGACGAGATGGCGGTCCCCGCGGGCAGCCCCATCGCGTTCAAGCTGAGGGCGGTCTGCCATGGGTTCTTCCAGGAGGCGACGGTATTCCGCGGCAACGTCGCCGTCAAGTCCTATAGGGGCGGGGACCAGGAGAACCAGATAAGGTCGTTTGAGGCGGAGTTCGTGGACGAGGCCCTCCCGGGCGCTTCCATGTACTACCTGAGGGTGGCGCAGGCGGACGGCGGCATGGCCTGGACCTCCCCGATATTCGTGGAGGGGACCTGAGCCGAGCCGCCTAGGCGGCGCAGGCGCGCGTGGGTTTGCCAGGGGTGGGCGTTACCGATAGAATTGGGCATCATGGGCCGCGGGCCGTCGGGCCCTAGGGAAAGGCGGGCGATATGGGCGTGAGGTACAGCGTCGGCGTGGATTTCGGGACCCTCTCGGGCAGGGCCGTACTGGTGGACGTGGGCTGCGGCGACATAGTCGCGACGGCCGAGATGCCGTACCCGCACGCGGTGATGGACGAGCGCCTGCCCGACGGGACGAGGCTCGGGCACGATTGGGCGCTGCAGCATCCCCGGGACTACCTGGACGTGCTGACGGCGACGGTGCCGCAGACGTTGCGTAAGGCGGGGGTCGACGCGTCCGACGTCATCGGGATGGCCATAGACTTCACGGCGTGCACGATGCTGCCCGTGGACGGAGCCGGCGAACCGCTGGCCTTTGACGTGCGCCATTGCGCGAACCCGCATTCGTGGGTAAAGCTGTGGAAGCACCATGCGGCCCAGGATGAGGCGAACCGGCTCAATGAGGTCGCGTCGCGGAGGGGTGAGCCTTTCCTCGCGAGGTACGGCGGCAAGGTCTCCTCCGAGTGGATGTTCCCCAAGGTCATGCAGGTGCTCGACGAGGCGCCGGAGATATACGCGGCGGCCGCCTCCTTCATGGAGGCCACCGACTGGGTGACGATGTGGCTCACCGGCGTGGCCAGGAGGAACAGTTGCACCGCGGGCTATAAAGCCCTATGGAGCAAGCGCGAAGGGTACCCGTCTAAGGCGTTCTTCAAGGAGCTCGACCCTAGGCTGGAGAACGTGGTCGCCGAAAAATTCGGGCATGGGGTAGACCCCATCGGCTCAAAGGCCGGGGACCTGAGGCCGGATGCCGCGGAGGCGCTGGGGCTGAAGCCGGGGACGGCGGTGGGCGTCGCGAACGTGGACGCGCATGTGGCCGTGCCCGCCGTGGGGATCACGGAACCCGGGAAGATGCTCATGATCATGGGCACGTCGACGTGCCACATGGTGCTGGGCCATGAGGAGCGGATCGTGCCGGGCATGTGCGGCGTGGTCGAGGACGGCATCATACCGGGGTTGATGGGCTTCGAGGCGGGGCAGTCGTGCGTGGGCGACCATTTCGACTGGTTCGTGAGGAGCCTCGTGCCCTCCGAATACAAGGAGGAGGCCGAGCGGAAGGGGATCGGGCTGCACGCCCTCCTGAGGGGCAAGGCGGAGAGGCTCCGGCCCGGGGAGAGCGGCCTGCTGGCGCTCGACTGGTGGAACGGGAACAGGTCGGTGCTGGTGGACGCCGACTTGACTGGCATGATATTGGGGATGACGCTTGCGACGAAACCCGAGGAGATATACCGCGCGCTCATAGAGGCGACGGCCTACGGGACGAACATGATCATAGAGACGTTCGAGGGATGCGGCGTGCCGATCCGCGAGATCTACGCCTGTGGGGGCATCGCTGAGAAGGACGCCATGATGATGCAGATATACGCCGACGTTACGGGCAGAAGCATCGCGCTGTCCGCGTCGCCGCAGACCGTCGCCCTGGGCGCCGCCATGTTCGGGGCGGTCGCGGCCGGGTCGGCCAAGGGCGGGTACGACGACATATTCGAGGCGGCGCGCCGCATGCCGAAGGTCAAGGAAGAACGCTACCGCCCCATCCCCGAAAACGCGGCGAGGTATGCGAGGCTATACTCCGAGTACAAGACCCTGCACGACTACTTCGGGCGCGGCGGCAACGACGTGATGAAAAGGCTCAAGGCCCTGAAGGCGGAAATCGGGGGGTGCCGCGATCAACATAGTCCATAAGTTCAGGAAGGCGCCCGCGGCCTATCTGACCCTTGCCTTCAACCTGGCGGTGTACTCCGCGTTCCTTATCATTGAGGGGTTTGGGGGCCCCGACCCCTACGACGCGTTCGTCAAGTCCAATGAGATGATAAAAGCAGGGGAGGCATGGCGCCTCATCACGCCGATGTTCCTGCATGGCGGCTTGGCGCACCTGGCCCTAAACTCCTACTCGCTGTTCATCGTCGGGCCCATAGTCGAGATCATCTATGGGCACGGGCGCTTCCTGGCGATATACCTCGCGGCCGGCATCATGGGGAACGTGATGAGCTTCGCCATGACCCCGCAACATTCCCTGGGCGCTTCCGGCGCCATATTCGGCCTCATGGGGGCCACATTGGTGCTCATGGCCTTGGACGCGGGCTTCAGGAGGCAGACGTTCGCCGTCCACATGCTGGCGATGCTGGCCATCAACACCGCGTACGGGTTCACGAACCCCGGCATCGACAACTTCGCGCATTTGGGCGGGTTGGCGGGCGGGGCGCTGGTCTCGGCGGCGGTTGGGATGGGCGGACTCGCGCGGAAGGCCCCCGGATCGGTCGGCAAGGGAGGCAAGGCCTCCGCCATCGCCCGCAGCCGGCCATTCAAGGCCGCGATGGTGGCCTTGGCCTTGGCGATGGCCGTCCTCGGCGTCTGGCGGGGGATCGAGAGGCCGCCGGAGCTTTGGCCGGACCTTTCGCTGGGCCATCTGGATGAGGCGTACGCCAGGTTCGAGGCGAATGACTTCGAGGGCGCCATAATGCACGCGGAGGAGGCCTACGCGCGGACGGAGGACGACGACGGGCCGATACGCGACTATGCGTACGACGTCATCTGCGCCTCAAACATGAACCTAGGGCGTTACGCCCAGGCCGTCCCATTCGCGACGGCCCTCATACAGAGCGGGAACCCGGCGTTCAAGTCCAGGGGGTACTACCTTAGGGCTATGTGCTACCTTAATATGGAGGACCATGGCAGGGCCAGGAACGACGCCGAGGTCTGGATGATGACCTTCGGCGGAGGGGACCGGGAGGTCGACGACTACATGGGGGTCAGGCATAGGCTCATGGACGTCATCCTCAGCTCATACGCGAGCGAGGGGATGGCCGAGGAGGGATTGGCGGCCGCGGAGCGCTTCAGGCAGGGGGATGACGATGCCTACGCGCTGGCCTTGGGTTATTATTATGGGGCGCTCTGCCGCCTTGCCTTAGGGGACGCCGATGGCGCGAGGGAGGATTTGGGCATGGCCCTCGGCCTCATGGAAGGATCGGGCTTGGGAGGATGGCTCGCGGCGGCCGCGGAGGAGTTGGCCGAGGCGATGGGCTGAACCGGGGCCCCAGCGTCGTTTGGGACCGGATCCAAGGCGGGGGAAGCATTCGAGCGGGGAAGGCGGACAGCGCATATGCCGATCAACATACCGAATAAGCTGCCGGCGGCCTCCGTGCTCAGCGGCGAGAACATATTCGTCATGTATGAGCGAAAGGCCGTGAGGCAGGACATACGGGCGCTGAGGATAGCGATCCTCAACCTCATGCCCACGAAGATCACCACGGAGACGCAGCTGCTGCGGCTCCTGAGCAACTCACCGCTTCAGGTGGACATCACGCTGCTCCATCCGAGGACCTATGTCTCGAAGAACACGCCTAAGGAACATTTCATCATGTTCTACCGCACGTTCGACGACGTGAGGGACGAGCGCTTCGACGGGCTCATAATAACGGGGGCCCCCGTGGAGAACATGGAGTTCGAGGACGTGGCCTACTGGGATGAGCTGACCGAGATCATGGATTGGAGCAAGAGGAACGTCTTTTCCACCTTCCACATATGCTGGGGGGCGCAGGCCGGCCTGTACCGCCATTTCGGGGTTCGCAAGCACCCCTTGGCCAAGAAGCTGTCCGGCGTATACGGGCACAAAAAATGCGCGGGGAACATACCGCTCCTGAGGGGGTTCGACGAGGAGTTCCTGGTGCCCCACTCGCGGTACACGACCGTCCTGAGGGATGAGGTCATGGCGGTGCCCGCGCTCCGCCTGATCTCCGAATCAGACGAGGCGGGGGTCTACATCGTGACGGCCGGCGACGGGAGGATGGTCTTCGTCACGGGGCATCCGGAGTACGACGACTTGACGCTCAAGGCTGAGTACGATAGGGACCTCGAGAAGTCGCCGGACGTGGAGCCGCCGGTGAACTACTTCCCCGGCGACGACCCCGGCAGGGCGCCGATGGTCAGGTGGAAGGCCCACGCGAACCTGCTGTACGGCAACTGGCTCAATTACTGCGTCTACCAGGAGACCAAGTTCGACCTGCGGAAGATGAAGGAGCTGGCCTTCTAAGGGCAGGCATGGATCTCCCGCGGACGGCGCGCCATCGGGGACTCATCGTTTACGGATCGTTCACCCCGTATTTACGGCCCGTTCGCAAGGCGGGGCTACCATACCGCTATGGCGGTGGATGCGCATGGATCGGGGGTATGGGGTATGGCCGACGGCACGTGGGACGATAGGGTGGGAGCTAGCCAAGGTGACATAGGCAGGTCGGCGCCGCTGGGTAGGGCGGGCGGCCAGGCGCGGCAGGCAGGCTACGGGGCGTATGCGCAGTACGGCCATAGGGCGCAGGCGCAGTACGGCCATGGCGCTCAGGCGCCGCAGATAGGCTACGGGGCGCAGGCGCAGTTCGGCCATGGCGCTCAGGCGCCGCAGATAGGTTACGGGGCGCAGGCGCAGTCCGGCTACGGGGCGCAGGCGGTGCCTGGCCACACGGCGCTGAGCGGCTATGGGCCCCGCACCGGGAACGGGCTGTATGCGGGTCAGGCTAGGCAGCCGGACCAAGTCGGCCAAAGGGCAGGGCGCGCCGGGAAGTCCCGGGCCGAACGCAAGGGACTGGGATTGGCCTGGGTGGTGGCGATAGCGCTCGTGGCCTCACTGATCAGCTGTTCATGCCTGGCCGCGATCCTCCTCTTGGGCGGGGAGCATGGCGGCGGCGGGCCTGACATGATGGCCGAGGCCGTCGCCGGCCTGAAGGAGGCCAACGCACGGCTGGAGGAGCGGCTGCACGCCTTGGAGAGGGATGGGTTGGGCGGCTATGAGGCGTCCAGCGTCAGCTATCGCCCGGCCGATGAGCGGCCGCAGCAGGAGGCCGGCCAGGATGCGGTGGTGGCTATCGCGGACAAGGTGATACCGGCCGTCGTCTGCATCCAGATCGTGGGCACCGTGCAGAGGGGCAGGAACCAGACCCGTGAGCTGACCACGCTCTCCGAGGGATCCGGCGTCATATTTCGGGGCGACGGCTACATAGTGACGAACCACCATGTGGTCGAGTACGCGATCCCGGACAGCCAATACAACGCATATTACGATACCTCGATACTGGTGCTGCTTTCGGACGGGCGCGAGGCGATAGGCGAGTACGTCGGCGGGGACAGGTACAGCGACATAGCGGTCGTCAAGATCGATCTGCCCGACTTGCCCGTGGCGGAGCTGGGCGACTCGGACGCCCTCAAGGTCGGCGAGCTGGCGGTGGCGATCGGCAACCCTCTGGGGGCGCAGTTCGCCGGGTCGGTCACCGCGGGGATAATCAGCGCGCTGAACAGGGAGGTCTCCACGGGCGACGTCACGCTGAGCGTCATACAGACGGACGCGGCGATAAACCCCGGCAACAGCGGCGGGGCGCTTCTCAACTCCAAAGGCGAGCTTATAGGCATCAATTCGGTGAAGATGTCGGAGACGGGCGTCGAGGGCATGGGGTTCGCCATACCGATCAACGACGTCAAGCCCCTCATGGAGCAGATCATGGAGTACGGCTACGTGAAGGGCAGGCCGGGGCTGGGCATGAGCGGCTACGGGATCGGCGCCATGTCGGCGATGATCTACGGCTATCCGGCCGGCGTGTACGTCGAGTCGCTCTCAGCCGACGGCGGGGCCGCCAAGGCGGGGGTGAGGGTCGGGGACATAATCGTGAGCCTGGCCGGGGAGAAGGTGGAGGGTATGCAGGACATCAACGTCATCAAGGCGGGGTATAAGGCAGGCGACACCGTCAAGGTGGGGGTCGTGAGGGTGGACGATAGGACGGGGAGGTACGAGTCCAGGCTGGAGCTGGACCTCACCTTCTCGGAGGATAGGGGCTGAAGAGGGCTTGGCGTCGACGGGAGGCGGGTCTGGGCCATCGGGGCGGGTGAGGGTGGCCACCCCCGAGGATTCGGCGGGGATCCTCAAGGTATACGGGCCGTACGTAGTGGGTACGCGCTGGACGTTCGAGACGGAGGTCCCCGACGCCGACGCGTTCGCGGAAAGGGTGAGGGGCGTCCTGCGCGGCTACCCTTGGCTCGTCCATGAGGATGGGGACGGCGGGGCGGTCCTGGGCTACGCGTACGCCTCGCCGGCCGGCGAGCGCGCGGCCTACGCCCACAGCGCGAACGTCTCGGTGTACGTCGACATGGGGCGGCGCGGGGAGGGGATCGGCGGGGGGCTGTACGGTGAGCTGCTCAGGCGTTTGGAAGGCTACGAAATATACACGCTCTACGCCGGCATAGCGCTGCCGAACGACGCCAGCGTCGGCTTCCACAAAAGTTTTGGGTTCACGGAGGCGGGCCTGTTCCATAAGGTGGGCTTTAAGCTGGGCGAGTGGGTCGACCTGCTCTGGATGGAAAGGCCGATCAAGGACTACTCCCTAAAGGCCGGCCACGCGGGCGGAAAGCCTCATGAGTAGGCGCCGTAGCGGCGCACCACCTCGTTCACCTGCCTCATCTTCCCGACGTCGTTATGCTCGGTGCATGTGTCCAATAAGACGTACTCCACCTTGCAACCCTTGGTAAGGCGCGCGGTCGTCTTTATGTACTCGATGAAGTCGTCCTTCTCGAACACGTCCTGCCAGGCGACGAAGTGCGGCGACGGCTTGCGCGAGTAGATGACCTTGCCGCCCGATAGGATCTCGCCCATCGCGGCCTCGTCGCACCACGGAGAGATGGAGACTTTGCGCAGGTTGCGGTACCTCCTCACGCTATCCCAGAAGACGTTTATGGGCTCGCAGCAGCCGTAGTAGAGTAGGCCGAACTGCTCGGCAAGCCTAGCGCAGCTGGGGTACACGAGCTCCTCGTACATCCTGGGGGAGATGCCTATGCTCTCCTGGCTGTTGACGTGCCCCCAAATGTGCGAGCTGAGGACGCGGCCGCCCACGCCCGCGCCGGGGAGCTCGTCGGAGAACCCGTAGCCGCCGCTGGCTATGAATTCGCCGCCGTTGTTCGGGAAAAGCAGCCCGCTATCCTCCTGCCAGCGCAGGAAGGCCAGCAAGTCGCGCTCCACCATGCCCATCAGGCGCAGGAAGGCCTCGGGCTCCTCTATCATGGCCAGGTACATGCCTTCCATGGACATGTAGTCGACGATCCAGTAGGTGGGGGTGAACGTGTAGTCGTTCGACGCGTTCACCAGCCTTGCGGGCAGGATGTCGCCTATGGCCTCCTGGATCCATTCCAGCCTCCGCCCCGTCTCGGCCTCGTCGTGCCAGAACCTCGTCGCCGGCAGCGCGTCCAGGTCCCTCGTTATGTCCCTGATCAAGGGCACCACGCTGTAGCCCGGCCCTTTAGCCGCGCGGATCAGGTTCTTCGGGGTCCCGAACTGTA
The DNA here is from genome assembly GCA_009783805.1 of Oscillospiraceae bacterium. GTDB lineage: Bacteria > Bacillota > Clostridia > WRCU01 > WRCU01 > WRCU01. Next base: position 1,013 of record WRCU01000020.1, on the reverse strand, counting down.
GCAGGCTTATGGCCACGGGCACCCTCACGTATGGGGGGGTGACGGTGTCGTCGCCTACCTCATGCGCCACCACGTTCGTCATGAGCTGCTCCTCGAAGAGCCTGGCCAACGGGTCGGAGCAACGCAAGGGCAGGCCGATGTCGTCCCAGCTATTAAGTTGCAGCGCGACCATGGGGCGGTACCCCTCGCATCTGTTGTGCAAGGTCCAGGCCCTGGCCTTCTCCTCGGTTTCGGGTAGGTGCGCTATCTCGAGGCATCGCCAGGCGAGCTCCCGCAGCCTCTTTCGGTCCTCGTCGCCGGGTCCGGGCATATTGCGCGTCCTTTCGCATGGGTATCCGCCGCCACTGCTATAATATGGCTTATGGGCCGGGTCGGCAATCCGGCGGATTCCGGGGGGATATATGGGCGGGTACCGTATCGCTTATGAGAAGGCCGATTTAGGCTATTATCCGAACTACTCGTTCGTCCTGGGGGACTTCGACGGCGACGGCAGGATGGAGTTCGCCTCGATGGGACGGCGCGGCGACCTGCTCCGCATCCACGACCTGGACGGCAGGCTGCTGACCGAACGCGCGATGGGCAACGGCGGCAGCTGGGGCACGCCGATCATGGCCGCGGCCGACTTGGACGGCGACGGCAGGGATGAGCTGGTCGTGCAGGACGGGCCGACGGTCGCCGTAATGGACTGCGAGGGCGGGCGACTCGCCGAGGCGCGCGTCGGCGGGGACGCTAGGGACGCGTACGGCATAGCCGTCCCGATCCTGGGGACGGCCCGCCTGGGCCAGGCCGCCTCGCCCTCGGTCATCGCGTGCGTGGCCGGGGGGGCCATCCGCGCCTACGACGGCTCGCTTAGGCCCATATGGGAGTTGGGCGGGCTAAGGAGGGACTTCGGCCATGAGATGCACCTGGCCGACGTGGACGGCGACGGGCTGGATGAGCTGGCGGTCTGCACGGTGGATGACATCAATGGGGACGTAGGGAGCGGGGCCGTCGGCGAGCTCCTCATCGTGGAC